>JAITFC010000111.1 GCA_031281635.1 Puniceicoccales bacterium
CGGAGTTGCTACGCGCTATTGTAAAAATATATCGTCTTTTGTGGCTGCAGTTCACATTCGCTGCTTTACAATGTTGATAGAGGAAATTTGACAACAGCCTCTAGCACACTCATCATGAATGGCCTGCGCTTGAAGCTGCACAAGTTTTGCAAGTTTGTACTGGAACGCTCAACGACCTGTGCATAATGTGCACAGACTTGTTCCAAAGAATTCCGCCGCTTTACATCGTGAATCATCACCGCCATGATCGCGATAATTTCCACCGATTGCAAGCAAAATGTTCAAAAAATTAATTTTTACGACCATTTTCCGTTCGTCTTTTGAAAATTATGCAACAGAGCCATTTACAGCATGGTTGACGACATCGGTGCGATCAATTGACTCACCGACATTGCGTCAAAGTGGGTAAGCATGGTCAATCCAACGGTTCAGCGGCTGTCGGGGCGACTGCCATTGGCGCATCGTCGGAATTTTCGACGATTTTTTTGGCATTCGCTACTCTTTTCCCGTCACCTTTTTCCGGCTTCTTACTCACCATTTGTTGAGCATAGGTAATGAGCGAACCATCCTCCAGTTCAGTCACATAACCGAATTGAATCAGTCGAGACAGCGAATTCGTGCTTTCAGCCAGTTGCCCGGCATCTCCGCCAACTTTTGCGCCAAATTCTTCCCGCAAGATCATGGGATTTTCCCTGATAATAGCCAACACGCCCTCTAACTCCGGGGCCAAAACTTCTCCAGCAGATCGGAATTTTCGCGCGATGGCGGACACGTAAGTAATCCCGCGTTTGCCAACGCGAAATGTGTGCAACTGGCTGCGGCGCAGTTTATTTCGCATTGCCGTTGCCGTTTCCAGCGGGAATCGTCGCTGCCGTTGCAGGCAATATTCAACGAAGTGCCGTGTGGGTTCGTCGCTGATTTTTTTTATGGATGTGCCGGCAATGCGCACGGAATCGGATTCGCGGATAAACTCTCGCCAGTGCTCTTCCAAATGCGCGCGCAAGGCTGTAAGAGAAGGAAAAGATTCTGTGGTAGTCTGTTCCTCACTTTCGGACGGCGCATCCGTCTTTTCTGCCACATTTGCATTTTCCGCTCCTTTTTGCTTGGCTTTGTAAACATTTTTTCGCTTCATCTGCTCGATCCACGCAGAAATGTCCTCTGCCTCTTTTGTGAATTCCAAACGCTCCAAATAGCGCTCAAAACTCATATTGCGCACGTGTAGAAGATGATGTTCGCGCAAGAGTTCCTGATAGCTGTGATGATTTGGCGCGGCAATTAATTTTTTGGTAAACGGACAGCGGGCAATTTGGACGAAGACGCCCTTCGGCGCTTCACATTCTTCTTCACTGACCGAGAACGCCTGATCCAAATGTGTTTTTAGAAAATGGCGCAAAGCTTCGTCGCGGCCTGTGCAGGGGATATCGTCAAAAATTGTCTGATAAAATTTCGACTCCGCGCCTAAATTTTTTCGCAAAACGGCAACAAATTGTTCTTCGTTGGCGAGAAATGTCTGCGCAATGCGAAACACCTCGTAGGCTTTGCAAGTTTTATGTATTGCGTCCACAACCGGTTGCAACGCCGCATCTGTCGCATAGAACGTCACCGTAAAATCTGCCGTCGGCGGTGTAAATGTGCGTTTTTCGAATGGCCGTCGACCGTGTGAACGAAGTTCCGGACGCTGATGCTGCCGCTCGCCCTGCCATGTTCGACCGTTCTGCCCCTGGAATCGACCAGAAGCATCTCCGAAATTTCCTCCAGCATTGCCACCATAATTAGCGCCGCGATTGCCCACCGATCCCCTTTGCCGTTCCTGAGATCCTCTCCAGTTCCTTTCTCCGGACCACGGCCTCCGTTCGCCGACAGGCCCGTGACCGCGCTCATTTTGTCCAGCATTTTCACGTCTGCCGTCGAAATAATTGCGCCTGGAAAAATTCCCATCACCGCCTGGAGGACGTCGCGTTTGCGCTTGATTTGCGCCACCTCGAGTTGGCATTTTTGCACCTTCAACGCGTTCGTCGCCGTCTCGTGACCAAGCCGTCCCGAAGACGAAATGGGAGATATCTCCGAGGGCGCCATCACCTCGCGCATCACCATCTTTTTTTTCCTGATCCATGGGGCTTCCATCTATGGGGAAATTTTTTATTTCCACAAGGCAGAAACGGAGAAAATGTAAAAACTTTTCATGTCATGTGCGAAGAATTGTTTTGGTGCTACTCCTAGAGAAAGTTACAACACCTTTACAACGTTTCTATGAGATTTTTCTCGATGCTTTCGCCGCATTACCAGGCCAGGCCATTGCATCACTTTTCCTGGAAGCGATTCATTATGGCCTAACAACGACAACTGCAACTGTTTAACGGAAAGTTCGCCTGGATCTTTCCTGATGTCGATTGCCCCCGCGTTCATCGCGCCTGTCCCCGCGAAATCCGCCACGTGGAGAATCTCCCCGTGAATCTCCCCGCGAAGCTCCGCGCGAATCTCCGCGAAAATCTCCGCGAAAATCTCCGCGAGGCGGCCTGCCTCCGCGCTGTGGACGTCCTTCGGATCGATAATTAGCGGACCGCGTCTCTGATTTCTGTTCGTATGGCATCCCGCGCGCATCGCAAAGAGCGGCTAGGCGACTCAATTTTACGCGGCCTTTGTCGTCGCGGCCAACGCAGCGCACCACAATTTCTTCGCCGATTTTGCAAACATCCTCGGCATTATTGACGCGACCATCTGACAATTCGGAAATGTGCACCAGTCCTTCTTTGCCGGGAAGGCATTCCACGAAAACTCCGAACTCCTTGATACCGCGCACAATACCACGATAAGTCTGCCCCACTTCAATCTCGCAATTCAGTAATTCGATTTCTCGGACGGCGGCATCCATGGCAGTGGCTGATGTGGCGAAAATTTGCACACGACCACTGTTATCTGGATCCACATTGACCTGTGCGCCAGTATTTTCGGTAATTTGTCGTATGTTCTTGCCGCCGGGACCTATGAGCGCACCAATTTTGTCCGGAGAGATGTGCACAGTTTGCATGCGCGGGGCACAGGAGCGCAATTCCGCTCGCGACTGCGGCAACGTTTCTCGCATGTTCCGCAGAATCTGCATTCGCGCTTCTGTGTTGCGGCGAACTGCTTCCTGGACAATGGGAAATGGCAATCCAGAAATTTTTAAATCTAACTGGAAGCCGGTGATTCCCTCAGCCGTGCCGGCGATTTTGAAATCCATATCGCCGTAGTGGTCTTCGGAGCCGAGGATGTCTGTCAGAACGACATATTTTGCAATTTCTCCGTTGCTATCTTTTTCCGTCACAAGGCCAATTGAAATGCCAGACACGGGAGCAAGGATGGGCACGCCGGCGTCCATGAGAGCTAAAGTTCCTCCGCAAACAGTTGCCATAGAAGAAGAACCATTGGATTCCAGAATTTCCGAGACGAGTCGCAGTGAGTAGGGAAATGTTTCCGCATCGGGGATTATGGGAAGCAGAGACCGTTCAGCAAGAGCGCCATGGCCAACTTCTCTTCGCCCGGGAGAGCCGAAACGTCCCGTTTCCCCAACGGAGAATGGAGGAAAATTGTAATGGAGGATGAAGGATTTCTCGTTGACGCCGCCGGTAATTCCTTCCAGCGGTTGTGCGTCACGGCTTGTTCCAAGGGTAACGGAAACCATGGCCTGCGTTTCTCCCCGTTGAAAGAGCGAAATGCCGTGCACCCTGGGCAAAAATCCGTTGGCGCAACTGATTGTGCGGATATCCTCCGCGGAGCGACCGTCGGCGCGGCGGCCATCATTCAGGATTGCGGCGCGGTAAAGTTTTTCCTGCAATTCCTCGAAGACGATTCCGATAGCGTGGTGTGGAATTTTTTCTCCAAAGCTTTCCCGAATAGATATTTCGGCACGTTCACGGAGGGCACGCACAACCGTATCACGCTCCATTTTTCCGGAGAGCGAAAGTGCCGCGGCCAAATCTTTTTCGTAGGCATCGGCGCAATGCGTATAAATTTCACGGGGAACGGAAAATAGCGGAAATTCTCTCTTTTTTCGTCCGCACGCTTCCGCCAGGCGTCGTTGGGCGTCCAAAAGCGGCTTGATCTGTTGTTGTGCAAAGGCAATGGCTTCGAGAAAACGTTCTTCGGGGATCTGATCCGCGCTACCCTCGATCATCATCATTTCCCGGTCATTGCCGACATAGAGTAAGTCTAAATTCGACTCGTAAAGTTCTGTATTGGATGGATTAACGACAAAATTCCCCGCCACTTCCCCGATGCGCACGCAGCCAACGGGGCCGGCCCAGGGAATGTCAGAGCACAGCAGGGCCGCCGAAGCACCATTGACCATAAGCACGTCTGGCTCATTGGAGAGATCCGCGGCAAGCAACAGTCCGACTACCTGAACTTCATTGCGAAAGCCCTTCGGAAATAATGGACGCAAAGGTCTGTCGCAGAGGCGTGCCGTAAGTATTTCCCTCTCCGACGGGCGCCCTTCGCGGCGCACATATCCACCGGGGAAGCGTCCCGCGGCGCAAAATTTCTCTCTATATTCCACCCCAAGAGGGAAATAATCCTGCTCCGGGAGCGCCTTTTCCGCCGCCGTTACCGTGACAAACACCACAGTTTCGCCCAGTTGGACGGATACTGCACCGTTGGCCTGCTTGGCGAGGCTGCCCGCCGAAATTT
>JAITFC010000114.1 GCA_031281635.1 Puniceicoccales bacterium
ATATCGAAATTCCTGAGCTACAACAATTTCTGCCGTTTTTCCAGAAAGAACGGTTACTTTTGGAGCGCTCATTAGGTCCGAGCCCGTCTGCTGTTCCAACGCCCGCAGCACGAAGCCAACTCGGGCGCCGCCGATAATTCCCATTATGTCGATGAGTGGCATCGAGTTTTGCCCAATGGCGGCGCAATTTGGAAGTGTTGGTGGCACGTTGGGGATGGGAATTCGCTTTTCTCCTTGTCCATCCTGCTCCAACACAATGGCTCCGCTTCCTGTCGTACCATTCTGGGGCGAAAACGCCTGAGCGAGCGCACGTACTGTATCTTCCGTGTCTGCAGCAATTTGCTCCGTTCCCTCACGTGCGACGTGCCAACGGAACTGCAGCTCATCCAGGACGCCCTGCTGCACTTCTATGAATTTTGTCTCAATTTCAACTTGCTTTGTTTTTGAATAGTGAAGTAGAATTTCCTCAACTCGCTGTAAGTTCCGCGGCGTCTGTGTGACAATGAGCCAGCTGCCGTCGAAGGCCAGGGCTGTGCCGGGCAGTTCGCAGAAATCCACTCCGGAATTTTGGAAAAATTCCTGCAGCAGTCGTTCCTCTCTGGCGACTTGTCCTTCTCCTTCTACCGTCTGCCTCATATTCGTCATGCGAAGGACCGCCGCTCGGGAGAGAGGGAAAAATTTTGTGCGGACCCGTTCGCGATTTTTTTCAGCCGAACTGAGCAGCACCACGTCGCCGTCCACTTCCCAATCAAAATTAACGCACTGGGCGAGCAGCTGGATCGCTCGACCTAATTCGATGTCACGGAGAGTCATACGCACCAAGCAGGGTCCTTCCGGTTCGTCCCTAAGTGCGATATTGACACCGCGGCTTTCTCCATCGCCGTCCAATTCTTCGGCGATTTCTCCCAGCAAATCCACCGCATCGCGGAAGGGCATGTCCCAGAAGCAGATCTTTGGAATTCTGATAGTGCGCAATTTTCTTTCCATCGGAGATTCTGCCGACTTTTCGCCGCCGACGGATCCGACATTTTTCCCCACGAGCCAATCCATTTCCACGGCCCGAAGGAGCTCTTTTCGTACGGAGTTACGATCTTGTACCGAAACACTTTCCAGTACGTCTCCCGCCAGCTCTTCTTCGGCAAAAATGGGTGGAGCGACATTTTCCGCGCCCTCTTCGTCAGAAATTAAACTGGCTTCCCATGCGGCCGGATCCACAAAGACCGGAGTGCTAGCTCTTTTTGCGTCAGATTTTCCGTAGACAGACCGCGCGAGCTCCGGATTTCCAAAAACGGCTTCCGCCAGAGACCCAGCCGCCAGCTGGCCCGGCATAAGGAGTAGCGGAAGAAGGATTTGCCAATGGAACTGTGCCACCTCGGTCGATCGTGTGAGAAAGGAAAATTTTGTAAACTTATTTTTTCTGCTCTGGGGAACTTTTCCCGCTTTCATGCCCAAAAACGCGCAGGCAAATTTGCTTTTGGCGTTAAAATTCGTGAATTTTTGTTCCCCAAAGCGATTAAAATATCTTTAATGTCGATAGAACTTTGCGATGCGCTGTCGCTTGACAGCGGGTGGAGATTCCATGGCATAGGGATTTGGCTGTCTTTGCCGTATGGTGTGGCGCATAGTAGAAGCGATTGTGGCTGTTGATTGCGGAAAGGCGGATGAAAAATCAAGGATCGCACTTTTCGAAAATTCTTTTGATTTAAAAATAATTCAATATGCTCCCCTTTATGGACTTTCCCTCGAAATGATTTCCTATGATGAAAAGACCACGTAGACAGATGTTTATTTTTCTAAACACATTTCCTCGCTAACTACTGCTAAACTAGCTAAGAAAATGCAATTTATTGCCGCTACACGGAATCGAAAAACAGCTTCCACTATAGCAGTTTAACATTTTTCAAAACCAATTTCACTAAATTTCGTCGGCGGAGAAAGTATTTTTTGATTTTTTTATGTTCATATATGCGTGCAGAGGAAATCGCGCTCCGATTCGCGCGAGCTGCTCTTTGACTTTCTGCGAATGACAGTATTTATCGCAAGTCATTATTCTGGTACAATTTTGGAATATTTTTTTGTCTCTTTAACGTTGCGTCTGCCTAATTGAGTCAAAATTCATGTAAGCGCAGCAGGGCGTCCTGGACAAGTTGCGATTCCGCTGGCATGTCGCGGATGATTAGACCTGGCAAGTTGCTGTTGACTAGGAAGATATCGCATGTGCGCTCGCTCGGGCGTTCTCGCCCCGGAACGGTGCGATACATTCTATTGGAGCGAAGTGGGCAGGGAGAGAAGCGAATTCCCATTTCTCAACGTGTCACCAGTGCTTCCAAATTGTGCCGCCACTAGGCAAAACTCGGTGCAATTCATTAATATAGCGGGAATTACCGGCGGCGTTCGGATTGAATTTGTGCTGCGGGCGCTGGAGCAGTAGGCGGGCTCGAACCTAATGAGCGCTCCAGAAGTAGCAGTGTTTTCCGAGAAAACGGCAAAAATTGTTGTAGCTCAAGAATTCAGGCATCAAAGAGGATAAGATGCCGCTCTTTTCTCTGTCGGCGCAGACTTGGGAACCCCGAGCCGTTCCTTGGCGGTGGTAGCAATTACGGCCGGAACACTTCAAAATTTTAAAGCGCGCAACATCGGCGTCGAAATGCGGGTCACCCCGATCATCGGAGCGGACGACCGTATTAGCTGGCGGTTAAAACCCTTCGCAGTGAAATCCGCGGGCTTTAGCGCATAAGGCGGTATGCCATTACTTAAAAATATGTAAAGCAGGTTATTATTTTTTTGACTCCTGTCCGCCGCTCCTTAATTGGGTGTTCGATGGGAACAAAATTAGCACCATTCATTCTCGTTGTAGATGAAGACCGGGAATTCGCGCAAGCCGTTATGCGGCACTTTACTGGCGAGAATCTTAACGTAATATGCGTCAGCTCATTACGGGAAGCCGATCGGATTTTGGCGGATCATTTTGTGAGCTTGATCATGCTAAATACGTGCGTGCAAGGATGTCCTACCGTAGAATTTTTGGAATGGCTGCGTAGTAGGGGGCAGCGCGCGTCCACCATTTTCGTCGCCGACCGTCAGTCGCAGTCCGATTGGCCTCGGATCCTAGAGATTGGTGACGATATCATTCAGAAACCAGTCTCATTGAAAGAGTTAGTAGCTCGCACGCGAGCCGTCCTGCGGCGGGCAAATGCGGTGCAGGATTGGTGCCACGCGAAAAGTGTCATACCCAAGGGCAAGACCTTTCAATTTTGTGGTGCAACTGTCCACCCGAATGGCTTGGCTGTGCACTTTCCGGACGGCAGCGCCGTTTCTGCTGGGAAAAAAGAAATTGGTCTCATGACACTCTTCGCCGGGGCGCGGGGAATAATTCTCCCTCGCAAAAACATCATTCACAGAGTGTGGGGTTTGCACGCGAACGTCCGCAGCCGCTCACTAGATCAGTACATAGCGCGCGTTCGTCGCCTGTTTTGCCGTAACGGCTGCAAGGGCATAGGTGCATTAAAAACCGTTCATGGAGTTGGCTATATTTATTTGAAAGGCGATGACAATTTTTTAGGGCGGGAAAAAACTCCGCAAAAATAGGTAAATCATAGATGCCAACACCTTTAGCGAGGTAGCTTCATTCGATTTCTTTTGGGTCGCAAAGAGGATTTTAGGACTTTTGCGGCGGATTGGGGGGAGTATTTCCGGGGGATTTTTCCCTAGAGGCGCCCTCCTCGTCGATGTTTTTTACGCTAATTTTATTTTCGCTTGCACTCCGTTTTTCTTTCCGGTATGGTAACATGCTATGGGGCGGTATTTTTGGTATTTGGCTTTCGTTTTCCTTATCTGCCCGCCGTTGGCAGCGGCCAGTGAAATTTCGATTCCTTGGAAAAAGAATGCGGATAATGGAATTAATGAAATTGTAAAAAAAGCAAAAAATGGGGACGTTTTGCTTTTTGGAGAAAGCACGTTTTCCTTTACGGAAGGTTGTTTTATTGAGCTGAATCTCTCACTTTGCGGCAAAGGTGTTTCATCGCAATTAGAAAGGGATGCGAAACGTGTGCCATATGATTTTACTTTTTTCTCTTTCGT
>JAITFC010000005.1 GCA_031281635.1 Puniceicoccales bacterium
ATAATTCTCCAGAAATTTTAAGTGGAACATAACTGGCTGGGTCGTTGACGGGGATTAGGGTGCCAGGTTTGAGGTCAAAGTTTTCAAAATTACTCAAATTCGTGTAAGCGAGCTCCGAATTTTTCACCAAAGTCATGCCCAAACTATTTCGCTGCACCCAGGCGAAGTATGTCTCCCAGAGGCGGTTAAGCGATTTGATATCCGCCATCGCCTCCAAAATCGGTCCGCGGCCCAGGCTCTCGCCCTCGACGGTGCTCCAGCGAAAAACGATGTAGGGGTTGTATGCTAACCTTCTGTCTTGCACGACTTTCACATCTTCGTCGGAATCAAAAACGCAGAACACCCATGGATGCATATCCCCCACGCGCTGAGGCGCATAGACGCAGCATTCTACTAAGTTGTACTCTTCTTTTTCCTCCAATCCCGAAGCATCGCCGTCGAACCAGAGCTCGGGAATTTCTTCCCTGCGCACGCGCATGTCCCTGAACACACCGTAGATACGATTGTTGTTGCCCGCATCGAGCGAGAGATTGGAAACGGGCACGTAGATGAATTCGAACGGCACCGCATTGCCCGCGCCGCGACCGTAGTCCAGCTCGTTCATGAGCATGCAACCCGTTCCGATGCCGATGGATAGCACAAATTGCTTGAGCACGTCGTAAAAATTGGACGAGTCCAGGCATTCAAAAAATTTCTTGGTAATAGTCTCGTAGGTCACGTCCAGCGCCGAACGGATTGCGTGCTCGTCACTTGCGGAATTTTGCCTCGCTATTTCCTCCACAAGTGCCGTTGTCGGTTGCAGTTCCGCCCAGCGGCGATTGGGAGGAGTCAGAGCCGAAATAAACTCGCAGATGAACGCGTTTGTCGACTGCAGCGCCTGTGAAGTGTTCACACCAGGCGACTTAGTGCTTCCCTTCGATTGGCAGAAAGTGTTGATGGACGGCGCCGCATACTCCGCCGCCCGCCTGTAGGCCTCCCAGAACGGTTTGGCCTCGGCTACGGCGCGCAAGTGTTTCCTGCGCAAGGTCTTAAAATCCAGCTCCATTTTACGCTCCGATTGTATCGCTGTCGTCATCGAACCAGGAAAGCAGCGAACGGCGGCCGCTCCTCACCATTTTGCGCAGCCTTGACAGGATGTCCTTCCGCGTATCCGCTTCACGTTGAGCCTCTTCCGCCTGCTCCAGCAACGATTGCCTCTCCCGCTTTTCCGCGTAACTCGGTCCGCCAAGCATGCGCGAAACCGCATGGGTAACATGTTTACTCCACCAGCTCATAAGTTCCTCTCTTTCAATTCCATGGTTTAATTTCGATTGGTCTATAAAGTCTGTGAACGGGTCCCTGTGGTCCGTCGGCCATCGTTAACGCACACGCATCCGCCATGTTAGGCGATTTCGCCAACTTGTGCTTCGGCTCCAACAAAAGCCGACCCTCCTTGCGCCGATTGATCTCGATGCTCAGTAACTCCTTGGCCAGACCTTGGTTAGGAGGAATTCGGCCGCCACCATCAATCCACGCCCGCAACCTGTCGTAAATTTCCGCCCGCCTGTTCGCAAATTTCTTCTCGTTCTGCGCCCGCTCGCTGAAATCGATTGCCGTGACGAACCGCCCAACCTGCCGCTGGAGGATGTCCAGGAACGCCCCGCCAAGGCCGCCCGAATCGCAAAAAATCGGCCCAACATTATAAGCACGAACATATTCCGCAATCGACTTTGCCAACTCCACAGCATCCCCGCTCGGCGGCAACTCGCCCACTTCTAAAATGTTCTTGCCCTGACGGATAGCGAACCCAGTCGAGTCCCGAAGCCGCGACGGGTCGATGCCCATCACCAGTGGTTCACGTTCCTGCAGCGGCCATGGCAACCGCGCCATGGCTTTCTCCACCGCATCGGCCAAAATCAAACTGCTGGAGGAGGATACGCTAAATGCGTCGTCGATGCAAAAGGGGTACTCGCGCAGCGCCATAAGTTCCCCGCACTGGCGCGAAAAATTGGCCCAAAAATTAATTTGCCCGTCCGTCAGTCCGTACTGCTTCTGCAACTCCAACTCACGCTCGCTAAGTTCCTGGCGCGCATCGGTTTCGTACTGCGGCTCCTCGAACCAAGGGAAAAAGATATGCTGCCAGCTGGAATTTTGCTCTAAACTCTTGGTGTAGAGGTCGAAGAGCGCTTTTCGACCCTGGCATGTGGACTCGACGATGAAAATGGCTCCCTTCTTGGGCAACGCTGGCAACACTCCGCCCAAAAATCGTTCCCAGGTCCCAGCCTGCATTGTGTCGTAAAAGTCTACTTCCGTGCAGTGTAAGAAGTGCACAGGCATCCCGCGGCCTTCGGATTTTCCAGCAGGCAATCGCGGCAAAATTGCGCTCCCATTGCGCTGCCAAAAAATGCGCGTATCGCTCAAAATCTCTGGAATTGGGTACCCAACAGGCTTGGGAAGATTTTCCAGCATTTCTCTCATAATCGTCATGGACTGTCTTGTAAGTCCGACCTCATGGGCCGCCACAACGCACTGCTGCCCAGCAAAATGCAGCGCCCGCCAGAGCATTAAACCACGGCACACCGTCGAAATTCCCAGCTGCCGCCCCTTCAAAATCACAAAAAATGCGTGGCCATTTTTTCGCAGGTTATCCGTTACCGCTTCTACGAGGCGCTTTTGAAAGTGGTTCAGTCTAAACGGCATAAGCGCTCCGCCCTTCGCCCTAATTTTGAGACAAGCCTCCATCCAAAAGACAGGGTCCTGCCTAAATTTCACGGCGAGAGAGTCTAATTTTGCATCGCTAGACATCGCGCTCTCCATCGTCCGCCAGCATCTCGTCCGCCAGCATTATTTCCTCATAGAACTTGGAAAACTGCCGTTGATCTGGCGCAATTTCTTCTCCAAACAGAATTTTCCACAGCATGCCGAATGCGCTTGGATTAATTTGTCCGCCTGCCAATTTTCCACATAATTCTATGCGCTGCTTCGACTTCCATAGACCGCCGCGGGTCTCTATCAATTTTTTCAGTTCTTCCGAAGAATTCACTATATCGGCGGAAATGCCATAACGTGAAGCAATTAAATCAACTATTGGCGCCAAACGTATTTTCCCGCAGCAACAAACCGCTTCATCTTGAAATTGCTCATTGCCATCGGAGCGCTCACTCTTTGACGCAGCTTTTTCTGCTTCGAATTCATCGATTATTGATTGTTCAAAATCATCTGCCATAATTTTAAAGCCCACAATACCAGTTGATTGTATCTATTACATTTTCATAGCCATTACATGTTTTAACCGCGTAGCCATTATTAAATAGCCGTAACTGCATGCGTTTCTGATAATTGGAAAGTCGTGCAGATTTCTTTGTTGATTTTAGTTCGATAAAAAGTCCATGAAACCCGCCACGCGGCAGCAAAAGGTAAATGTCTGGCATTCCATTTAAAAATCCTAATTTTCTACCGTGGAATATGGAACCCGTTCGCACCTGACGCCACCCATTGGGAATGGCGCCCAGCAATTTTAATTCATCGCGACCATTTGCAATTTCCTCATTAGCCCAACTAAATACCTCCATTTGATGTTGGATTTCGGAATAATTTTCGCACTGGTCATCGGCACAAGTCACAGCGCCATCGTCATTTAAATCGAGAACAAATTCTAGCCCAAAAACATCGTTCTGCTAGTTATCGTACGGTTTCGTTCGGCTTATCACGGTTCATTGCATTGTGCTTTGCTAGATAATATGCGAGGATTACGCGTGGCCGCAGGAACAGCACAATTCGTTGGGAAGATTTATTACCCTGAGCTCAAGGAACTTGCAGAAGATAACTGCTATTTGCGGTTCAATTTAGGCATGTCCATCTACGATAGGAGCAAAAAAGCTGGTTCCGTTGAATTTGTCTCACTGGTCGCTTTTGGAGACATCGCAAGAATGGCAGATCGCCTAATTAAAGAGGAAGGCCATAATTTTTGCATGGCATTTGTCGATGTGCGCTGTCGGCCATTCGTGACGAAAAACGGACACAAAAATCGCATACCAAGCTTTGAGTGCCGCCACCTCATTACAAAAAATGTTCCAAATCGTGAACAGCGGGAGGTCGTAGACTATTATGGCCCTAGTAATGACTCGGAGCCATTTTGAACGATCTTGATGGGGTTGTGGCAGATAGCTGCGTGGCTAGTGGCACTGAAGTACATACGGTAAATGCGTGGATGCAGCGTTTTCTCTAAGATCGTGTCCATGCGCTGTTCTGGACTCAGCTTGAATTCGTTGGCAACTGCTTCACTGTAGGCATGGCGGCTAATGGCACTGTTTGCGTGCGCCAAGAGAAACTCTAATAAATTGAAGCGCAAAGAGTTGCGAAACTTTACTGACACGGCATCAACACAGCTTCCGCAGATTTCGTATAGGACATTATCGCGAAGTTCAATGAAGAGTTGGGAAAAATTTG
>JAITFC010000046.1 GCA_031281635.1 Puniceicoccales bacterium
TAGTACATGTCTTTATGGATGTTCTGGCTCTTTGTTGTGTAATAAATGGAAATACAGTGGAAAAGGAATGTGGCATAGGAACGATCGTTCTTCTCGTGATATTTACACTGCCAGCAACATTGTGTGGCAATGCGATAAATCTATGGGATCTAATACTTGGCAAGTGCTTGCCATAATGGTCCGGGCCGTGTTCCAGGCTGAGGCTGAGGCTGAAGATAACCCCAGCAAACTAGTTTAAAAGTCGCGGAAGAGCTTTACGGATAGACTATTAGCGGCGACATGATTGCCGAAATTTCCGTCCCAGGTGCCGCAAAGGTTCCAGCGGGCGCAGATATTTTTGTGTAATGAGATGGAAGCGCGGAAGAGGGTGCGCCCGCAAAAGGCGAAGCGCGGATCAAATTTTTCCAATTCCGTTCCCTGGATGGACGCACAACTGGAAGTGTGACAATGGCGCAGAGCCAGATATTCGCACCCGATTCTACCGCAGCAACGCGTGGAATTTTCCGCGCATTTTTGCTCGAAATTAATGCCGAGTGTCGTACCGATGGAATGGTGGATGGCGACGGGCACGACGCTTAATTCCTGGCCTGTCCCGCGTTCCCCGTAGGAGTCCTGGCGCAAGAATGTGTAATTTGCACAGAGCCACGGACCGATGCATAATCCGTTGCGCCGAAAGGTATTGTGCGTTCCTTCTCCCCGAATCGATGCGAACCAGGCGTCCATTTTTCCCTTGTAACGGTTAAAATCGACGTCGGTGCGGTGGATTTTGTCGAAGCAGCTGCCGCAGGTAATACTGGCTAATATGTTCGTTCCCAAGGAGTTGTCGGAGCATTTTCTGCGAGAGGCATAAATTGTTCCGCAAACGACCGGTTGGTTAGCTGTTTTTTCTAGTGAGTCTGGCAGTTTTAATGTGCACAATGTGCTGTCACTGTATGAGACACACACGCCGTAGCGCAGTGATTTTCCCATTCCTATTTGACGGACAACATCTCCGCCTAAGCCTATGCAGTACATATTGTTAGTGAAGGCCTGAGCCGTTCCATCCCGGCTCCTTGAAATACGCGAGTAAGCGCTATAAATAAATCGTTTCCCCAAATGATTTCCTTCGGCGCAATGGTCGCGTAAATGATTAAATTGCAACTCGTTAGAAAGTAGTAACATGCTCGCCAGTTCGCCATTGAAGAAGAAGAAATGTTCGCCGTCGAATGAGTCATCGCCAGGAGAAAAGCGCAGCGGGGCGAAGAAAACTGGATCCAATTCTTCTTTTAAAATTGTATTTCCTTGCACTGATGCGATTACCACACCTTTTTGCGGGTCTCCGTTTAGCCATAATAAGCGCAAATCATTTGCCGTATTACCAGCATATCCTAGATCGAGTGACATATCTAGCAATAGCGATTGTGATAGGTTTATGTTTTTGCTATCACTAATAAAATAGTATGGAGTTGGCTGCCCAGCGGCGTTAAATAGTTGGTCGCCAAATATTAGTGTTTCTCCTGCAACGGAGAACAGAGCGCTCATTTTATTGGGATTCTCTGCGGATAACATGCTGACAACAAGGGCGTTAACCGGTCCGGCGTAGGGCGAATTCGTTCCGGTTAATTGCAATGCGAATGCCTGTCGATTTGCCAGCAGCTGCAACTGCGGTCCGTAAGTGTTTGCATCGGAGCTGCAAAGCACCAACCTTCCTGCGACATGATGGACGATGTCGCCGCGGTTATTCTTGCGCAAGACAGTGCCGAAGAGGACTTTTTGATTTTTTCCGCTGGCATTGTCGACGGTCAGGCGGCCGAGAATTGGGTAATTAGAAGCGTCGATGGAGACGCAATTTCTGCACGTAGAAGAACTTGCACAGCAGTTTCTTCCATAAGTTTTTGGCGCGGAATCGCCATTGCCGTCATCATCCGTTTGTGGGACGCAGATGGACTCGTTGACCTGATTCATGGCCGTCTGCATGGATTTTTGTCCGAATAAATCATTGGCCATGAGGACCATGCATCCGTGGAGAATTTCCGTAGATTCGACGTCCTGGACCGGAGAGAAGCAGTTGACCGTCCAGCCGGAATCGATGCGCAGGTGCGAGCCTTCGGTGTTTGTGTTGTAAGCCGCTTGTGTAACGGCACCTATGAGATTTAGCGTCCCGGCACCGCCGCCCAACATTCCTCCATGATCTTTGATTTGACCGTCCGTTTCCCTGGTTCGCTCAATTCCATCGCCATCGACGTAATGCGTTAGCGCCCTGGTCCTGCCGATATTTAGTTGAAACTTCGGCCCCAGAGCCACCGCCTTGGCCATTCCAGCATCTGCAGCATCCGATCCGATAAGAGTAGAAAACGTTCGAATTACACAGTTTCCCGTAATCCGCCATCCATCCGCATTATCATCTCCCTGCGTGTTACTTATGCATGACATAGCCGCGCCGGAATCGAATTCCCAGTCGTTTTCTAATTTTGCCGCAACGACGTTCACGACCACTGGACCGATGGCATTTTTCCCATTGATGTAGAAGCGCATATTCTCGTTAAGTGCTCCGCCAATGGCAGTTGCGTTCGAACATTGCGGCGAAGGGGCGTAGGATAGAGCGGCAACTGTTTGAGAACCTTGCATTTCCATGGACCAATCGTTGAAAATTTTGCCTTCGTCATTTTCTTTGGTGATGTCAAATCCAGAGCCGAAAACCGTTGCAAATGAATAAATTCCGCCGCTTGCCGTTGCGGTAAATGAATTATGATCTCCGATTGGCCCCACGAACCAATGGCAGAAGGGTTTGGCAACGGCAAAGCCAATCTTTCCGGCCATGCCAAAAATTCCAGCAAATGCCTTGCCTTTCATTGATACTACCCTCGCAGCGAACGTGTTATAATTGCCGAAACCATCGAACGTCCAATCGCTAAACGGGTTACCATCGGCAAATTCGGATTGTGCTGTGGTGCCAAAAATGCCGCCATATGCCTCCGCGTGAACGCTCATGTTGTTGCTTGCGTTGCAAACACTGACGATGAAACGATTGCCATCACCAATGGTCCCAATTTCCCAGCCATGGAACGATGCTCCCTTGTCTTCGTCGTCGCTATCGACATGCAGACCGAAAAGACTGGCCGCAGCCAATCCGCTTGCTCCATGAACGTCTACGCGGAAGTCGTTGCAATTGCCGAAACCACCGAATGTCCAGCCTCCGAAGGGATTATCGCCATCCAACACGTTGGCAGATTTACACAAGGAACCGAAAATGCTTCCGTAAGTATTTGTCAGGTGACGAATTCCTGCATTGTCCTTCTTAGGATTCCTCCCATTTTTTGCGACAACGCTGAAGCAATTTCCGTGGCCAAAGCAACCCAGCCGCCAATTCGCAAACGCGCTATTGCTAACTGCCTCACCGTTAACGTCCATTCCGAAAATTCCAGCACTTACAATGTACCCGCCATCAATGGCTTTTGCCAAAAATTTGTTGCAATTGCCAAAGCCGTCAAATTCCCATGCAGCGAATGACTTCGCGCAGTAAACATCGCATTCGCATCGAGCACCAAAAACACCGGCATACGCGCATCGTTGTCTCCCAGAAAACGCGTTTCCCGAACGTATCACTTGCGAAGAGAAAATATTTTTATTTCCGAATTTGCCTAACTTCCAATTTGAAAATGAACAATCCTGTTCACTGAGAATTTGCGCGTTGCATTGTAGGCCAAAAATGCAAGAAGACAATGTCGCAGACTTATCCTTGAAACGACCTCTTCTTTCGACGCCTGATTGGAATAAAATGTCATTGCCGAAACCGTCAAATTTCCAATTCATAAATGCGTTGGCATGTGCGTATAATTCGCCAAGCGTTCCAAAAACTCCTGCATAGACATAGGTGGAGGAAAAATTCGCTCCATTTACTTTTGCGACGGACGAAAATACATTGTTGTTATCGAAAAATCCAAATTTCCAATCACTAAACAGTAGTCCGTCGCCGCCATCTCCGCATTTAACGGCTAGTGCGAAAATTCCAGATGCGACTACTCTGTCCGTAT
>JAITFC010000070.1 GCA_031281635.1 Puniceicoccales bacterium
GATATCGCAGAAGCCATGCAAAATTTGAGGATTCTAAAATTTGGCGGATCAGTTCCAAGAGATTTTTTCCTATCAGGATTTCATTCGAAGCTTTCGCAATTAGAAGAAATCGTAAACCCGACGACCGTTTATGATGTGTATAAAAGATTACACAAATCAGTTATAGATGCCTTAGCAGGACGCGCAATTACAATATGGATAAATAATCCCCAAGACCTCATCTTGCCCATAATTTCTTTTCCTGATACAGGCGTGAGTCTCGTGTGCGAAGGTCAACATATTCGTTTTTTGGAGATACTATCATTCAATAAAATGCCTGTATTATTTTCCGGTGGATACATAAAACCACTAACGCGGTTGGAGATAGGCATTATCTCGCGAAGTAGCGAAGGAGTGACTCGAATATTTCACGAATGCCATAGCTGTGTTTTTGATTCTAAATGCCGCATATCAGGATCAACAATCAGCTCATTCGAATGGTGGGAATCAGTAACAGAACCAAGAGTAGAAATAGACTTATGTCACGACGAGGAGGCATATATGAGTGACAAACATTCTAATTGTAGAGAATTGCAGATCTATGGCCAGCCAGGTAGTGTGTCTATCCATCTCCATAAGCTGGAAAAACTTGACACGGAGTATGCGCCAGCGTCTGGGGCAATACATATAACCAGTTGTTCCAATGATATTAGTGTAAACTCCAAAGAAAAATGTGGCATACATTTTGGGATGGTAAGCAATTTGCGTAAAGTAACTGTATGTGCTGGCATCACTTCATTCTATACTCATCTAATGAATGACATAATTGTCGAGTTTGCGGATGGAATGGACGCTTTTCGTATTTCCGGTTATTCTTGGATCAAAGATTTTACTCTAAAAGGTTGCATGCCAAAAGCGTTGACAATTGGGAAGATAGGCGTAATCTACGCGCGCCGCGACGGCGATGATACTTGGTATGCATTGGACAAGGATGCTGATCCGCCCGAGGGTTTTACGGCGGATTTCCCCCCTCCAGGCACCGAAGTGCGCGTTGCTAGATTGATGTTTGCCTCTGATTGGCGTTGACGTCTCGAATAGCCCCTCCGTCCTCCACGGCAACGTTAACTCAAAAATCTACTGCGTCGAAAGAAGCAATTTTTCGCGCAACAGCCATTCCACTTCCGATTTTCCAGGAGAATGTCCGATGCGGACATAGGCTCCAGAAACTGCATTGCCGAGCAGCAGAGCGAGTTCGCGACGCAATCCGAGGAGAATGCCGAAGAGAAATCCACCGTTAAAATTATCACCACCGCCCGTGGAAGTGTGTGGCCTTTCGGTGAAAAATCCGTTCGCGCGGTGGAAGCCGTTGATTCCAAACGACTCCGCGCCGTCACACAGGTGCAAAGTCCACTCTATCGGCCAGCGCCCGTGCAATTGACACAGCATTTCCGCATATTGCACATCTTCCTTCAGCCCCAACAGATTAGCCAATCGTTCCAGTTCTTTCCCGTTGATGCTCAGAAAAATCGTCCGTGTCCGAGAAAATTCGCAGAGTATATCCAGCAAAGTCAGGATTTCACCGTCGCTGCGTCGGGCAGGATCGGCGATATCAAAGAGCACGGGAATATTTCTAGGGACTAGTGGAAATACTTTATGGAGAAGATGTTGGTAAATTTCTGTTCCCTTTGGCATCATCGTCCAATTGGTGAGCACGATGGCATCTTGTCGCTCCATGAGCGCGCTGAGTGGAATATTTTTGATCGGGAAATGCCGCAGAGATTCAACGTTAAGCGCTTCCAGCGGAGATGAGTCAGTAAGCAAAATTTTTCCATCATTGAATTCCAGCGCGTCCGTTGCGTTGGGACGACCAATCGAATGGCAATTTACGCATTTCGATGAAAAATTTTGGAAAACTTCTTCAATGGGGTTGCCGATGTTCCCAAGAAAGGTAATTTTGCAGCCAAGTTGTTGCAACGCAGTGGCGCAAAGCACAGCATTTCCACCGGCTCGCCGCTCGATAAGTCGCCGCTCGATGTTCGTGCTGCGCCCGGCGGCGGAGGCGACGCGCTTGGCAAATTCCTCAATTGTGTCCATGCGTTCGTATGCTTCCGCTGTGCGACACCTCTCCACCGCATAGATCTGGTCCACGGCGCCGTCAAATCCAGCAAAAATAGAAAAATTTCTCTCCTGGGTCATCGCCCGCAGCAATTCCTCCAGCAATGCACTTGCCATGCGACATTTGTACTCCATTTTTCACTCGGATGCAAGGCTTATGGTTTTTCGAACTATAGCTATTTCAGGGAGTTATCTTTGGTCGCAGAATAAGTGTACAATGTGGAGGCAAATGCAGGCGCAGGCGATAGTGGAACCCGTTACAAGGTATTGGTTCGCCCGTCTTTCCGCCGCAATTTCCGGAGCCAGTTCCACCGTACGCGGTTGCGTCGCCGTTTAGAACTTCCTCCCAAAATCCTCCCAACGGAACTCCGACTGCGTAGTCATCGCGGGGAATGGGAGTGAAATTAC
>JAITFC010000037.1 GCA_031281635.1 Puniceicoccales bacterium
AATAGTAAATCCCACCTTGCAAATAGCATAATAATAATAGTCATACATCTTCCCCTATCCCATAAATGGGCGAGTATGACAACACGGTCGTAAAAAGTTACTTCCCCTCTAAGATCAAGAGATATGACATATTCTCCTTCAACTACTTCCGAGAGGTGAATAGGAGATATCTGATCGATATTACGATAATTAGCGTTCTGCTCCACCTGCTTAACGAGATCCGCAACCCTATCGTCAGTCGACGTAATTTTAGCCATCGGAAATGCATATAAACACATTCAATATCCATGTCAACGAAATTATGGAATTGGTGCTGTTTTCGTAAAGTCTCTGCGAACAGGAATGAAATTTGCGCATGCTTTGGCCGTGGATGAAAATTTCGGTCTGGCACATGGGCGCAAAACTTTCCGTCGACCCGATAGATTTCTGCCTGAAACAATTTTTTTTCTTTGTGCTTGCAGTGACTGGAAAAGCAGCATAAATTCCCAGGGGATGAGGAAGAGTTGGCGTACATTTTTGCTGGCAATGTTCCTGTGCCTTGTACATTTAGAGGCCATGGAAGCGTTGCGTTTTGAGTGGGATACGGACATTCCCGTTGACGAAGAGATCGTGAGTGGGTGCTTGAAGAACGGCCTCCATTACTTCATCTTACCGCATCGGGAACCGCCGGGTCGCGTGAGTCTGCGGCTGATTGTTGGCACAGGATCCCTCATGGAAACGGAAGAGCAGCGCGGTCTCGCCCATTTTCTGGAGCACATGGCCTTCTGTGGCTCAGAAAATTTTTCCCGGGGAGACCTCATTGAACAACTGCAGCGCATGGGAATGTGTTTCGGCCACCACACGAATGCTTACACGAATTTCACGGAGACGGTCTACAAATTGGAATTGCCCAATAACAGCCGGCAGTCACTGAAGGACGGCCTCATCGTTTTTCGGGACTATCTCGCTGCACTGCAAATCGATCAATCTGAGGTTGACCGGGAGCGCGGGGTCATTCTGTCGGAGTTGCTCCACCTCGACTCCCCGCAATACCGAGATTTTTTGGCTAGCTACGAATTTTTCTTCCCAGATGCCATCATCGGAGACCGTCATCCAATTGGTTTGGAAGAGGCTATTGCAGAGGCAGATGCGACGATTTTGCGCGAATTTTACGAAACATTTTACCGTCCGTCCAATGCGGCCGTTGTCATTGTTGGAGAGGTGGATCCGCAAATGGTCATCCGCGTCCTAAATCTTATTTTTGGAGATATTTCCGAGGGTAAAACGCCGGAACACTACGACATCGGCACTTTCAATATCAAGGGCATGCGCGTGGGACTGCACCGCGAGGAAGAATTGCCGCAGGCATGGGTCCACGTGACCTGCGCCCGGCCACTGGAGGAGTACGAGGATTCGCAGATCAATCGGGCGGAAATACTCTTCCATCAGGTGGCCAACCGTGCGCTAACGAGGAGACTGGAAGCTCTTAGTAAACAAGAAAATGCGATATTTTTTCAGGGCGAAGCGCATTCGGAACTTTTCTTTCGCAATGGCGTTCTCATGGCCGGCCTGCGACTTTCTTGCGATCCGCAAAATGTCCGCGAAACTGTCCAAGTGGCTGAGCAAGAACTGCGTCGCGTCCTAGAATATGGTTTCACCGAAGGGGAAATTGCGCGGGCAAGGAAGGACATCTCCGCGGCCTATAGAAATGCGCGTGTTCAAGCGGATAGCGTTCGTTCGGAACATCTTGCCGATTGGACCGTTAGCGTCATTTGCGATGCCTTTGTTCCCAATTCCGTCGAATGGGCCGACGATTTTGCTCAAAAAACGTTGGAAGAAGCGACACCGCAGCGCGTTTGGGAATCCTTTTACTATCTCTGGAGTCCTAAAAATCGCTCCATCTACGTCTCGGGGAACATCCAGGGAAAAATCAACGAGGCCGTCATTCGCAGCGCTTACACACGTTCCCAGCGCACAGCCCTGCCGCCACCAGAAGAAGAAATTTTCCAACAATTTGCCTACAAAAAGTTTGGCAAGGTCGGCATCGTCGTTGAGGACAACGTTGACGAAGAATTGCAAATCCACCAATTCACCTTTGCCAATGGCGTGCGGCTAAACGTGAAACGGACGGATTTTGAAGCACAGCAAGTACTTGTGCGCGTGCGTTTTGGTCACGGAGTCATGTCCGAACCGGAGAGCAGACCGGGACTTTCCAGCTTTGCCAATTGGGCCTTCATCGAAGGTGGACTGGGCGCCCACAGTGCGGAAGAATGGCGCGATTTATTTGCGGGACATGTACTTGGCGTGCAGTTCCATGTGGGGACGGGAGCATTTTTCCTTTCGGGAAAGACGACGACAGAGGACCTGCCCCTGCAATTGCAACTATTGACCGCCTACTTGGCCGACGCTGGATTTCGGCCGGAAGGCGAGCGGGAGGCGAGGAAAATGATCGCGCAAGTCTATGCAGAACTAGAGCATACCACCGAGGGTGCCATGATTTTGGAGGGCGAGAGATTTCTGCACGGTGGCGACCGCCGCTTCGGCTTGCCCGAAAAAAGTGTGATGGAGACCTACTCAATGGGAGATCTGCGTCGTTGGTTGCAGCCGCAACTGGGAACGAGTTACGTGGAAATTTCCGTTGTGGGCGATGTGGATCCGACACAGGTTTGCCGATTTGTTGCGGAAACTTTCGGTGCCATTCCCGGCCGCACGGGGCAACCGCTGGAACTGGATGGGCAAGTGGCACTGCCGCTAGGACAAAGCGCGAATTTTTCCTACGATTCTTCCATTGCTAAGGGCCTTGTGCAGCTGCATTGGCCGACGGACGACCGCTGGAACATGGAGCGAACGAGGCGGTTAAACCTGCTTTCGGATATTTTCAATGAGCGTCTCCGCGTGCGCGTTCGCAAAGAAATGGGGGATACATACGCGCCATATGCTTATCACGTGGCAAGTTACGCGTTGAAAAATTACGGGTATATCTGCGCCGGAGCTCTCGTGGATGTGGGACGAGTGAACGACATTGCCTTCACGGCCAAAGACATCGCCAGGGAGTTGCGCGCTGGAGAAATTACCGAGGATGAATTCCAAAGGGTTAAACTTCCAGCCCTAAATCAATTGCAGGAGCAGGTAAGGAAAAATTCTTACTGGCTCAACGGCATTGATGGTATGCAGGCCTATCCGAAGGAATTGGACTTCTTGCGCACGGCTATCCCATTCTACGAGAATGTTCGCCGCGAAGACCTGAATGAAGTTCTAAACTTCCTCGACGAAACGCGGTGTATTACCATCAAAGTGCGTCCGTCTGAACCATGAGTCCGCCGGTGGTGGAAAATTGTCCACCACCCAAAAGTGAATTTTTTTTATTTTTTCTCTTGCATCGCCCAGCCATTCGGGTAAAATCGCTACGATGAGAGACAGCGAGACCATTCCATTTTATAGGCGTTTTTTGTGCTTAGTTGGAGCGTTTTTATGCTTTTCCGGACTATCATATGGCATCCCTCTAAATGAATGGGCACATCCAGATGGTTGCAACGTTGACAAAGACCTCAAAATCATATCTTTTAGTGTGGGAAATTACACTTTTGACGATTGCGTACAAGTAAACGAGAGTGGCTGGAAATTGCTCGGCACACCTTCGGATAATGGTGAAATTCTATCAATATTAGACGGCGATAGTGTAGTGTCGTTTTTTAAGTTTCACATTAATCTTTTCAAAGCAACATTTACAGACACTGAGTGGTTATCGTTTAAGAATGGTTTTGCTTCCGCATACGGAGGTGCAATATATGCGAATAGCATTAAGGGCAATATTGCTAATTCAGAATTTATATCAAATACGGCAGGGACATGCGGCGGAGCGGTATATGCCTCTATCGCGTTCAATGGTAGTATTAGGAGTGCTGTATTTAAAAACAATAGGGCTACTACTTGTGGCGGTGCTATGAATGTCGGCTTATTTATTTCTGACATTGCTAACTCGAAGTTTATGTCAAACACGGCAAAAGAATCCGGAGGAGCTATATACATTGCACAATCCTGGCTATGCACAGCGAGTAATCTAAATCAAAGTGCTGCTCGTCATAACAGTAAAGGCAGCACATTATTTATAGGCAATAAAGCAGGGATGTTTGGCGGTGCAGCGTATGTTAATTATTCGGCAAATATCTATGCGATCTTCGGAGATATGATTTTCCAAGGGAATATGGATAGCCTTGCTTTTAATGACGATTTTGAATCTACGAAGAATGGTGCAAATAATGCAGTGTATTTCAAAAATTCTGATAATAACAAAACCGTAACACTATCCGCTTTTGATGGGCACTGCATGCGCTTCTACGATCCCATAAGTAGCAATGTCGATAATCCAAACCTCACAATTCGCATTAACGGCGCGCTGGCAGCGGAGACGGCGAAAATTCAGTATGATCCGGAAATCAATGGTCTTGGAACATGGGCGGCGAGGCAGACTGGGACGGTGCTGTTTGATTCGCTACACTCGAAAGTGTATTTTAGTAATACCACTGTGAGCAACGGCACGATGGCTCTGCATAATGGAGCGACGTTCGGCGCAACTAACAATTTTTCAATAAACGAAAATAGCACATTTACGCTGGAGGCTGGAGCCACGTTGCGCGTTGCCTACGAACAGGAGAGACGTAAGTATAAATTGGAAAATGATGGAAGTTTTATAGAGGGCGATATCAGTAAAATTGAAATTGACTATCCGCCGTATAAGTATGCCGAACAGAGGACTGATGGCGATCTTGTACGACACCTTTATGTCAGTGCCATTGACGCAAAAAAATTGTATTTGAATGGCAAATTGCATTTTGTGATTCCATCCAACATCAAAGATGGCAATGTCTTATTGCAGCCACGTGGTGTTGTGAATTTTGACGATAAAACAACGCACGTTTCACTGGAGATTTCGGAGAAGGGTTTCCCATTAGAAATCGGACAACACGTCGTTTTGCTACATTCGGCATGTAGCGATGACGAATTGCAAGAATTGGGAAGAGATACGATCATAGTGGGAAATTGCGCAAATAAAACGGCAGCTGCGATCGTCAAAGAACCTCTGGCCTATGGCATTGCGAGAAAAAGTGGATACTTGTTCGACGTTGCCATTGCAAATTCAAGCAGAGATTTGGTGGCGACTGTGGCGTGCAAAATCGAACCGGAAATAATTGCAAACCCAGCAATGAAAGTTTTAACTAATAGCTACATTTCCGGATTACTGCTAATTAATCATAGCACGGAAATTACGTCGTCATTGGTGCGCAACAAAGGCGTGGAATCGGGAAAACTTTTTTTCATTCCATTTTCCACCGACCGCAGCACCTATGAAACTGGCGTAACTTCCTCGCTGCGAACGTGCGCACTGGCCTTCGCCGGAGGGTTGCGAAAATGCAGGCAAGTCCCCAATGGCCACCTGTGCGCCATGGGTTTTTGCGACTGCGGCATAGACCGCTATGACAGCGCCAACGACTTCGAAGCGAGCGATTTCGGACCGGCTGGAAAAACTTCTGGCAAAGGTGAAAGTCGTAGCTATTCCGCCGGAGCCGTTTGCCGCATGGACTACAACGCAAGCTCCCGCGGCCACGCCTATTGGGAAGGTTCTTGCCGAGCCGGAGGATTGTCCAGCGACTGGGAAAGTGCGGAGCCGGTTGCCGGCGGTCATCATGCCGACTATAAAATTTCCAACTTTGTCTACGGTGGACACTTAGCAATCGGATACGTCACCGGCGAACAATCTTCCACGAACATTGATTTCGGCGCAAAATGCCTCTGGTCGCACCGTCCTGGCAGCCAAATAAAACTCGGCGAAGACGTGGTGGCCTTCGATGCCGTCGATTCCGTACGCCTCAGACTCGGC
>JAITFC010000031.1 GCA_031281635.1 Puniceicoccales bacterium
GCTCGCACGTAGTCTTCATGCCAAATGCGCCGTGCATGCGGAGGCATTTGAATGGCCTCCGGGTAGCCGCCGCGGAAAGCCCGTGTGATGATTTCCATTCTGCCGCTATTAGACTGTAAAAACGGAAATTCGCGGGCTCGCAGATAATGTAAAAAACGCGGTTTTTTCCCTTCGATTTCTCCCTGCGACATGGGCTTTAATTGAACGAATCCCGCCCGCCCCGCCAGTGATTCCCGCGTCGTCGGCAGGGAAAGGATGTCCGCCGAACCCGTCAAAATAAATTGACCACGGCGATTATTCGCATCAACCGCAATTTTGATCGCAGAAATGAGCTGGGGAAGTTTTTGGATTTCATCAATGATCATCAACTCTCTGTTGTGGCACAGAAACTGCTGTGGATCCGCTTGCGCCGTCTGCAGTGCCTGGCTGTCATCGAGGGTGACATAGGTAGCTTTTTCTCCGGCGATAGCCTTCGCCAATGTGGTTTTTCCAACTTGTCGCGCGCCCGACAGCAGCACCACCCGAAAGATCTGCAGATAATCGCCAATGACTTCCTCCTGCCAACGTCACACATACCTCATGGAGGGAATTTGCCACGGGCGGAAACTTAGTCAATAGGATTGCGCGAATTTCGTTCATAAGATTACGCAAAATTATTTAATTATGTCACTCAAGTTGCATCAGCGGCGAAAAATCAGTGCCCAACCGGATAGCCCCCTGCCCCTTGTTGCGGATTCGCCATCGAAAGAGACCCCCTGACCACGCATCGGCAAATTGAGCTGCCAACGTGCAATAGATGCCATTATTATTGGAGAAAGTCTTGAGCATCGGAGATGTAGCAGAAAATTTTGGAATCGGCGAACGCCAAAGCAGCAATTGTCTGGTGTTATGCCTACATGGTGAATCTTTTGTAATTCGCCGTTGACACATGCAGGCAAACGCGTAAAAATTTATACGATGTTGGAGAATGTGAAACCCCTTGCATATGATGGTCCGTTTGTGAATCTGGGAGATCCATCGGAAAAAACTACTGAATTCCTGACAAAACATAAAACAGGCATCATAATCGGTTTATGTATTTCCATCGGAGCGCTTATGTTTTTCGGGGCAGTGATTGCTACCGGTGGATTTGCTATTATTCCTTCGGTTGCCGTGCTTTTGGGATGGATAGGCGGCGTGGGTGGTGGCGGTGGAGTGCTTATGCTTTGGGTATTTGTCGGGGTCGTCCGTCGAGTATATATTAACCGCTATGAAATGGGTTACACAGTAAATATTATGATAGAAATAATACTCAAAATTCCGGCCGAGCGATTGTTGGCAAATTTCCGTGAAATATTACAAGAAATACTTACGAGAGCGATAAGGAAAGATGGATGTTGTCCGTACAATCCCGGTGAAATCTCTGATATGACGAATCCATCAAACACCGAAGAACAATTGCGTTCACGTTTTATAAGTATTACCAAAAAATTTCCCTATTATTCAGAGCGGGCTTTTAAAAAAATGGGTTATTGGCCTAAGCCAGAAGTTTACCCGTTACCGCTTCCCGATGACTGTATTCGGTGACGCGCTCTGTAGCAGAAAATTTTGGAATCGGCGAACGCCAAAGCAGCGATTGTCTGGTGTTATGCCTATATGGTGAGTCTTTTGTAATTTGCCGTTGACACATGCAGGCAAACGAGTAAAAATTTATAGGATGAGTGTAGAATCAGCTACTGCCATTCCACCGTGCTCGGGTGCACCTCCGTCGAAAGTCCCCCAATCTGAGATGACTAGTGTGTCACGCCTTGTAACTGTAATCTGCGTTGTGATCGTATGTCTTGCGTTTGCGGGAGCGGCGATTGCCACCGGTGGATTTTCCGCTATTCCGTCGGCTGTTGCGCTTTTGACATGGATGGGCATTCCCAGCATTGGGGGTGCGTGTCTAGTTCTGTATATTTTTGATAAGAATAATCAATATGCTGCAGAGTATGAACGCGCTATTAGAATAAATATTATAACTGCGATAACAGCAAGAATTCAGGACGATCAATTGCCGGAATATTTTTATGAAATATTACAGATAATACTTGAAAATCACCACTACTATGATGCAACAAAACAGAGCTAGACAAATGCGTTCCAATCTCATGAAATTATGCAAAGAATTTTCTATTGATGCGGAGGACTTTTCTAAAGGAAAAGGTCTCTGGCCTGTTCTAGTTGATCCGGAAGCACCGGAAGAACTAGCAGAACATCGCGCGGATGTTGTACTGTAGCAGAAAATTTTGGAATCTACGGGTACGGCAGCGATTGTCTAGACAACGCGGTGCAAAGCCAAAAAAAATTCCCGGCTTGACCGGGCACCCGATGTGGCCTAGAGACACAGTTGTGCGCCGAAAAAGCGGCGCACGCTGGCAATGTTTGCATGGGATTTCGCATGGCTTCTGAAAACGGAAATGGTACAGGCGGAGACTATACCGCCGACAAAATACAAAAATTGGAGGGTCTGGAGGGCGTTCGACGGCGTCCGGACATGTACATCGGCGATACGCATGAGCGAGGGCTACACCACTGCATCTTTGAGATCGTCGACAACTGCATCGATGAGGCGCTGGCGGGGTTCTGCCGGCTAATCACTGTCACGGTTCACAGCAACGGCTCCTGCTCCATCGCCGATGACGGCCGCGGAATCCCCGTCGACATACATCCGATTTATAGCATTCCTGCGCTGGAACTTGTTCTAACGAGCTTGCACGCGGGGGGGAAATTTGGGAAGGGGGCATACCAGGTTTCCGGAGGTTTGCATGGCGTTGGCGCCAAGTGCGTTAATGCGCTATCGGAACGTTTCGAGGTGGAGGTGCGCCGCGATGGAAAAATTCACCGCATGGAATTCTCCCGGGGAAAGGTTGTCGAAAAACTGAAAATTATCGGCGAAGCGCAGACAACGGGAACGCAAATCACTTTTTTGCCGGATCCGGAAATTTTCCCGACGGCTGGGGAATTCCGCTACGAGTTGCTGGCTAAACGCTTGCGAGAATTGGCATTTTTAAATCCGGGCATTCGCATCGAGTTGCGCGACGAGAGGACGGACCGCGGCGAAAATTTCTATTTTGAATCGGGCATTGCGGAATATGTGAGCTTTCTCAACGCGGGGAAGAGTGCAATCCATGATAAACCCATCGTAATCAACGGTACGGCACCGGCAGACGGGTCCAAAGGAGATGGGCGCGTGACCGTTGACGTGGCCATCCAGTACAATGACAGCTATGCAGAACAAGTCTACTCCTATGCCAACTCGATCTTCAATGTGGAGGGCGGCACACACTTATCCGGATTCAGGACAGCCCTGACCCGTGCCCTCAACGCCTACGCGAAACAAAATAACCTCCTCAAGGAGAAGGACCCACCCATCACCGGCGACGATGTGCGAGAAGGTCTCACCGCCATCGTTTCCGTGAAAATTCCGGAGCCGCGCTTCGAGGGGCAGACAAAGACAAAACTGTCCAACGGCGAGGTAGATGGCATTGTGCAAAAAATCGTCGGGGATTCGCTGAAATACATCTTGGAAACGACGCCGGCACTGGGAAAAAAAATTATTGAAAAGTGCGTCAATGCGGCACGGGCCAGAGAGGCGGCGCGAAAGGCGCGTGAAACGGTGCGAAAAAGTGCCCTCAGCGGCGGTGGATTGCCAGGGAAATTGGCCGATTGTGCGGAAAAAGATCCGTCACTCTGCGAATTGTTTGTTGTCGAGGGCGATTCCGCCGGCGGCTCAGCCAAGCAGGGACGCAACAGAGCAACGCAGGCCATCCTCCCACTGCGCGGGAAAGTCATTAACGTCGAAAAGGCACGTTTGGATAAAGTCCTGAGTAACACAGAAATACGCACAATTATTACCGCATGTGGCACCGGAGTTGGCAATTCCGACGACAGTTCTGCCTTCGACATTGGCCGCTGCCGCTACCACAAAATTATTATCATGTCCGACGCAGACGTCGATGGCGCACACATCCGCACGCTGCTGCTCACTTTCTTCTTCCGGCAAATGCGCGGACTCCTGGAACACGGCTACGTATACATTGCCCAGCCACCCCTTTACCGTATTAAACGCAAGCGGCAGGAACGCTATGTCCAGGACGACTCGGAAATGAATCGCATCCTCCTGGAGCTGGGCATGGAAGATCTGGTCCTGACACGTCTCGGCGATGGCCACCAGTTTTCCAGGGAAAATTTGGAAAAATTGGTGCAATGCGTCTGCAAAATGGAGACCTACGGCCAGGGCGTAAGGCGGCGTGGCTGTTCTCTTGGCGAATATTTGGACCAGCGCCTGGAAAATTCCTTTGAATTGCCAAAGTACCTGGCAAAGGTGCGCATCGGCAACGAAGAGAGTTTCACATTTTTGGCCAATGACGATGCGCGAGCCGCATTTTATGCGGAACATGGCGTTGTGGAAGGAGGTGATCTCGGTGCCGTCAGTCAGGCCGTGGAATCCCATGGCGTGTTGCTGCGAAAACGCGTTCTCGTGGAAGAAATTTTCGAGGCCGGGTCGATGGCGGACTTACTGCGCGAGATGGCACAACTGAATCTGGACATAGGTCACTTTTCTCCCTCTGCGACAGTACAATACATACTTGGAGATGGTACGGCAAAAGGTGCGAATTACCCCTTGCACAGCATTCTGGAATTGGCCGACGCGATCCGCAGCAACGGCCGACGCGGGCTCACAATTCAACGCTATAAGGGACTTGGCGAAATGAACGCATCCCAACTCTACGAAACCACCATGGATCCGATGCGCCGCAATTTACTGCGCGTATCCATCGATGATGCGGCCCTCGCCGACGCAACATTTTCCATGCTCATGGGTGAAAACGTCGAGATTCGCCGCACATTTATCGAGGATAATGCGCTTAATGTGTGTTATTTGGACGTTTAAATCAGCGTTTTGGAACGGAGGTAATTCCCCCTGTCGCACTAGAACTACTTGCCGAGGCATAAATTGTGGCGGGATTGGAATAATCTTGCCTGGCGGCTCCGAGTTATAACATCCTTCCAGGGCGCCAATGGAACTCAGCAGCTTTGCGGAATTTCGTACACAAAAAATCGGGCTGCCCGCGAAAAATCGACTGGCATTGTCACGATCGTGGACGACGTTCCGGGCGGCAACACTCTCTACTGAATTGTCAGAATTTCCCCTGCGAGGTCACGGCCAATGTTGGTTTGCGCCGTGCGTTCGTAGACATTGCGCAGCTCTCCTTGGGATACAATGACGAGATGTTCCCTCGATGGTTGGGATAGACTTGCCGATGCGTATTTTTGTAAATACGTTGGCGTATGTAAGTTAGCAATTCTAGCCCGCAGAAGGGCACAGCGCCGAGTTAGCCGGACATTTTCCGCTTCAAGTGCCGATAACTCATGGCCCACGCGAATGGACTGCTGCCCATACCAAATGCGACCGAACCCCCCAGAAATAGCACCGAGCGAAAGAATTGCGAGCACGTACATCAGCCGCGCACCCGCATGGGACAACCGCCAAACCTTTCGTCCGCTCGCCATCGTTCAGTCACCGCCTCCCAGAAATTCTTCCTCGCCCTTCCGAAAAAGTCGTAATTTTGCTGACCGACTGCGTGGATTTCGCAAAATCTCCTCCACATCCGGCACGATCGGTTTATCCACAAGTAATTGCCCGCGAGCTACGCGCTCATCCGCCGTCCGGCTATCAAATTGATCCACCGGAAGTCCGCTCCACTCGCGAAAATATTGTTTCACGATGCGATCTTCCAAAGAATGAAAGGAAATTACTGCCAGTACACCGCCCACTTCCAGAGCTGCAAACGCCTTAGGAAGAGCCTCTTTCAACGCATTTAATTCCCCATTCACGGCGATGCGGATGCCCTGAAATGCTCTCGTTGCCGGATCAATTTTTGTGCGATAACTAGTTGGCAACACGCGGCGCACCAACTCAGCAAATGATCCCGTGCGCGACAACTTCCCGGTCCCGCGTGCCGCTTCGATGGCGTCCACAATTTTCTTCCACAGAGGCTCTTCGCCATAATTGCGAATGGCCTCAATCAGCTCCGAACGCGATTCCGTTTCCAGAAATTCTTCCGCAGTTCGTCCGCAGCTCCTATCCATCCGCATGTCCATGGGACCGTCAAGGCGAAAAGAAAATCCGCGCTCGCCATTCTCTAACTGATCCGATGAAACGCCCAGATCCAGTAAAATTCCGTCGAAATTTCTTTGCGGAAGTTTATCCAGCGTGACAAAATTTCCGTGATAAATGTGCGCGCGGTCCGCGGGCAATGAGATCCGCGCCCGTTCAATTGCTGCAGCATCCGCATCCATTGCCCAAAGTTTGGCGTTGGGAAATGTCTCCAAAATTGCCCTGCTGTGTCCGCCCCCGCCCAGCGTGCAATCGAGAAATGTGCGGCCGTCTGTCCGTCGAAATGCCTCTAAAATCGCCGAAACTAGTACCGGAATGTGAGTTGTTTCGCCCATAGCCTGCTCCTCTTGGGCTGCCCGCATAGCAGGTTTGCGGCCGATGTCAAAACTATAAAGCGCTGATACGCAAGACATTGGCCAAACAAAGTCCGCAACACTAACTGCCCAATTTTTCGCTATCCTACACTCCACGACGACGTTGCATGATTGAAAAGCTAATTTGCATTTTTGTCAAACAAATTCATAAAAATTTTTCATTTTTTCTTTGACAGACTTTTTTGTCATGATAGAAGCGCCGTTTTGCGAATGTCTTCAAGGAAAATCCGTGCGGATGAGTTAGTTGTAATGATCGGTCTGGCGGAGAGTCGGACCCAGGCGCAGAAACTGATTCTTGCCGGACAAGTTATGTTTCCAGGTGGAATGATTTTAGATAAACCTTCGCGGGAACTGGAAGTGGGGACGAAACTGCAAATTAGGTATTTCCCTCGTTACGTAGGTCGCGGTGGTGAGAAATTAGAGGGCTTTTTTCAGTGTCACAGCGTAGAGCTAAGTAATTGCTGCGCACTAGATATTGGAGCGAGCACGGGCGGATTCACCGACTATCTCCTGCAACACGGGATCGCGTCCGTTAGTTGTGTGGATGTTGGCCACGGGCAGTTACACTACAAATTACGCATCGATCCGCGCGTGAGCAATTTCGAGGGAGTAAATGCTAGACGGCTTGCCGAAGTGGCTCTGCCGCATAGTTCCTACGATATTATTGTCATCGACGTTTCCTTCATTTCTCTTACAAAAATTCTACCGTCTGCATGGAAATTTCTCAAAGAAAATGGCCTCCTCGTGGCTCTAGTCAAACCTCAATTCGAAGCTGCTTTGGAAGAGGTTAGCCGAGGTCGAGGCGTAATTTTGGACGAAAATATTCACCGCCGAGTTTGCCGCGAAATACGCAATTTTTCCTCGGAAAATTTGACGGGATGCCAGATCGTCGCAGAAGTGCCATCGCCCATCAGCGGCGCCGACGGAAATCGTGAGTTTTTTATCGGCATGCGCAAAAAGCTTTGAGTGAATTTCTATGGCTATGCCATTCCGGTATCGTCACTTAGAGGCGACAGTACCGTCGGATCAGTGTGGCTGAGCTGGCAATCGTCCAACCAAAGAATCTCGTTATCAACCTTGGGCGAGGATTACGCCGGTGCGAGAGAGGGATTTAACAGGTACGTGCAAGTTCCGCAGGCGTTGTAGCTGTGGCAATGGTAAAGTACATTAAAATTTTTTCGAATGAGTCATTATTTGGCTTGCCTTTTCGGGGAAAAATCATTGCCTATGCCACATGCTTTCGTTGCGAAATTTTTGTAAAGTTTGCTTTGCCGTTTTTTCTATTCTTCTCTGTGCCATAATTTTACAACGAATTTTTCCCGTTACAACTGGGGATGTGCACCGCGAAGCGGAAGATTTATTTAAACTTTTCTCATGGTTTCCTGTCACCAATACATTGCTAACAAATTGGGTGATAGTACTGTGCGTAATTTTCTCCGTGCGTTGGATTGTGGGTGACGGCTTTGGCCATGCTCCGACGCGGGCGCAAGCAACCCTTGAACTTTTCGTGGAAAAATTGCGGGCGATTTTGGAGCCGGTTCTTGGGCGCGAAGTATTTCGTCACGCTTTCCCATTTTTGCTCATCCTCTTTACTTACTTACTCATCGAAAATTTGAGCGGATTACTGCCAGGTGTTGGTGCGTTCGGCTACGTGGACACAGCCGGAAATTTTCGCCATTTTTTTCGTCCAACCAATGCAGATCTCAATGCGACAGTCGGACTTGCACTTGCATCATTTTTTGCGTGGCTGTACTTCACCTGGCGCTACGCTGGACCGCGGGCATTTTTCCAGGATACTTTTGGCAACAAGACACAACGCGGAGAGGTCCCGACGGCATTATATTTCATACTCGGTGCCGTTTTTATCGGCGTGGGCTTCATTGACATTATTTCCATATTATTTCGCATAGTTTCCCTGTCTTTTCGTCTCTACGGCAACGTGTTCGGCGGCGAAAGTCTCATCACACGCATGATCAACATTTGCGCTTACGTGATCCCACTGCCATTCTATTTTCTCGAATTCCTCATAGGCTCCATACAGGCATTCGTATTTATGATATTGACAGCCGTTTACATTGGCCTTTTGACGAATCACGAAAATCGCGCAAAATGACGCAAGCATTGTCCGTATTTCAAAATTTAACATCTTCCGCAGCAATCACAAAAATCGAAACGCCAAAAAATGGAGCACCGATGATTTTCGCCTAACGAAAAAATATGATTAAAAACCTTGTTTGATGGCATTCCGTTGCAATTTTAGCATTGTGACTGGTCCATCGCGACTTATTTCCTTGCTTGCTATGAGTTATACTTTTCTTTCCGCCGCCCACCCCATCGAGTGGTCGGAACTTACCGCCGATCGCCTGGCGCAGGACATTGCCGAAGCCATTGCGCAGTCCGACAGAAATATTGAGGCAATTTGTTCCATCGAAACATCTAACGTGACATTTTCCAACGTCATTGAAGCGCTCGAACGGGCCACCGATCCACTGCACACCGCATGGGGACGTGCTTCGATGCTGGACAGCGTTGCCGGTGGTGGTGATTTTCGCGTCGAGTACAATCGCGTATTAGGTTCCGTCAGTGACTTTTATACATCCATCGTCCTCAACGAAAAACTGTGGGAGCGCATACATGCTTTTTCGTGCACGAAGGAGGCAAAAACTTTGAAAGGTGTTCGCAAGAGGCTATTTGAAGAAACAATGCGGGACTTTCGCGAGGGTGGGGCGGAATTGCCGGCATCGTCGAAGGAGCGCCTGCGCGCTATTCGTAACGAATTGGCAGAGAAGACGCAGCGCTATTCGGAGAATCTCGTCGATGCAACCGACGCCTGGGAGAAAATTATCGACAATGCAGGGGAATTGGACGGCATGCCGTCGTCAATTCTGGCAGTTATGCGTGAAGATGCTGCCCAACACGGACATAGCAATGCCTACCGACTGACTCTGCGCGCACCCATCTACGGTCCCGCCATGCGTTATTTGAAAAAAACTTCTCTGCGCAAGGAGCTTTGGGACGCGAACGATCGCCTGTGCCTCGATGGCAAGTACGCCAACGGGGAGCTGGTTCATGAAATTTTGCGTCTACGATCAGAAGAAGCTAAATTGCTCGGGTACAAAAATTTCGCGGATTTTATTCTTTCGCGACGCATGGCGAAAAATGGCCGAACAGCACTGAGTTTTACGAAGAAATTACACAATCGCATCGAGGATGCCTTTCACGCGGACATCGAATCCATATGCTCTTTTAAGGCGGCCATTAGCGGAGACGCACATGCGATCATAGAACCTTGGGAGATGGCATTTTGGAGCGAGGAGCGGTGCCGCGCACTCTACAATTTCGACGAGGAGCAACTGCGACCTTATTTTGAGCTAAATGCCACATTACGTGGACTTTTCGCAACGGTTAAGCTGCTCTATGACATTCGCATCGAGGAGCGGGCAGTGCGCATGAGCAATTGCGGCGGGGAAAATGGCGGCGATATCCCAGTCTGGCACGAATCTGTGCGCTATTTTGAAGTGTTTGACGAAAATGGCAGCAAAATTGGTTCTTTTTACGCAGATTTTTTCCCCCGCGAGGGTAAGCATGTGGGGGCTTGGCTCAGCGAAAGTCTGGGAACTGGGCACCGCAATGAGGCAGGGGAATGGATTTTGCCCATCGGTGTGCTCTGCACAAATCTCACACCGTCAACGCAAAACCGACCGGCGCTACTTACACACAATGAAGTGCAAACCATTTTTCACGAATTCGGTCATCTGTTGCATCATCTCTTCGGCCGCGTTATCTATAAGTCGTTGAACGGCATCAATGTAGCGTGGGATTTCGTCGAATTGCCGTCGCAAATCATGGAAAATTGGACCTGGGAACGGGCTTGCTTAGACCTTTTCGCGCGCCACTATGAAAGTGGTAAGCCATTGCCTAAGCAGTTGTTCCAGAAAATGCGCACCACTCGAAACTACCTGGTTGCCATGCGGACTATGCGCCAGTTGGCCATGCAAAAAATGGACCTTGACTTACATATTAGCTACGACGGCGATGATTTGGACGCTTTCATAAAGCGTTCTACGCAAGGATACACGATTCCATATCCAACGGAACCGCATTCCATTGTCCGCCATTTCCACCATCTATTTTCGGATTCCAATGGTTATGCTGCCGCCTATTACTCGTATAAATGGGCAGAAGTACTTGATGCGGACGCATTTGAACGATTTTTGGAAGAAGGCATTTTTAGTCGGAAGGTCGCCGATGAATTTCGCCGGGAAATTCTCGAGAAGGGCAACGAAAAATCTCCGGAAAAACTCTATCGAAAATTCCGCGGCCGCGACCCCAATCTCGATGCTCTGTTACATCGTTGCGGCCTAAAGTGATAGCAGAAATTAGAGGAGGGAAGTGACCGACCACGTACTTCCTTCCGGATCCTTGGCAAAATTTTGGGCGACTCTTGATGAAAACGCCCAGTCAGTATCTAAAGATGATTTTGATTTTTCATCGCATCAAAAATCATCCAACATCTTCCACGCGCGCAACGGCAAATCCTCCGCGCGCACCATTTTCATTCTTTCACCGGCATTCGTGCATAATTGTCCAAACCATTGCATTGCACGCATTCGCAGGGCCGCGTCTTCGATTGACGCAATAACTCCGCGTAACTGCTTGCGGCGGAAATTGAAGCAATGCCGTAAAATAATCTGCGACATGTCGGAAAAAAGAAATGGAATTTCTCGAATTTGCGCGTGAATGAGAATTGATTGCACCTTCGGCTGCGGGAAAAAGCACTGTGGGGCAACAGGATACAGTATGTTACAGCCAAATGCAGCTTCCATTCGGACGGAAATGGCACTGCGCCGCTTGGACTTTTCCAGTGAGAAAATTCTTTCGGCCGTTTCTTTTTGTAAAAGTAATGTCATCGATTGCGGCAACGGTCCTTGCAAAAGTGCGTCCAGCCATGGAGTTGAGATAGCGTAGGGTAAATTGGCTACGACCTTGTAGGGCTGTGCATTTCCCAAAGTTGCGCGCGGAAATGTGACGGCATCGCCGTGTAGCAGATGAAAGTTTTTCGAATATTTCTGGCCCAAATTCTCCAGCAGGTATTCATAAAGTCGTCTATCCAATTCCACCGCATATACATCGGCTCCGGCATCAAGAAGCTGTTCCGTCAAAATTCCGAATCCGGGTCCGATTTCTACGACACAATCGCCCGGCGCGACAGCGGCGAGCAGCAAGCTCTTCCGTATGACATCGACATCGATGAGGAAGTTCTGCCCCAAGGTTTTCGACGGACTACCGCCTAGGATGTGAAGGGGAGGTTTGCGTCCGTCCATGCTAAAAATACGACAAGTTGCACAGTCTCAATGCAATGCGGGATCACGGCGCAGGCTCCAAAATCCGATGGAAGCTAGAATGATGACGAGGGCTGAGGCGTTTCCCACAAAAGTTGGTGAGTAGTTGGCGGAGAGCAATATATACCCGACAATCGGCGCAAAAACGCTGCGAATGCCTGTCGCGAGCATATAAACGGAGGCGTAGGCTGGCAGCATCTCTTTGGGGGCAAACTTGGTCATCCAAAGTCCGTGCAGGACGAAACTTCCGGCCATGGCAATACCTAGAAAAATGGAGCCGACAGTGAGCGCAAAGAAGGAGTGTCCATTGAAGAAAGCTACGACGCCGATGAAGAAGATAAGATTAACAAGTAAACGTATGGACACGAGGCTGATGCGATCGAATAGGAAGCCAATTATTTGGATGCTGAGGACTCGGGCAACGTTCGGCACCACACAACTTAGCAGCATAACCATGCCGTTGGTTAAATTTAGGCCGTAGCATTCGTTGGCCAAAAATTCCATGCGCACGGGGATGAGCATCTGGTAGACAAATCCGATGGCGGTAAAGTAGAGGGTGAGCAGGCCAAATAGCTTGTCGCGAAAGAGATAGGAAATATAACTGACATTGCGATTTTCGGGCCTGCGGACAGGACTCGTCGGAATTCCCGTGAGGCAAAGCCCGCTCATGCAAGCACTTAGTGCTACAAAAAGAAATAAAAATCGGTAGTAGCTCAGGTCGATGTCGAGGATATGGCCGCAAGCGTGGCCAAAAATGACAGCAAATAATGCCGACAGAGTGAGTCCTAGAGCGGCACGGGAAGCGCGTTGGTTGGCAGAATAGTTGTCCACGTAGATACTGATGAGGACGGCTCCTTCGGCTCTGTAAAAAATGCTCGCAGCGGCGATAAAAAATAGAACGAGCGGAAAAGTTTGGGCGAAGGCAGCACCGACGAAACAGCATGCGGCGAAACAGAAGAGCATGGTTCCGATGTAGGCGGCACGGAAATTTGTGCGCGCGGCTAGACGTGTGAGCAGCGGTGCCAGCAGGCCTCCTACCCAAACAAACGCCATCATAATACTTTTGGTGAAATTGTGCGCTTTGAAGACACGGATGGCGACGAGGAGGCACAGGGAAAGAAACGCTGCATCCAGCGTCCCTTGAAACATTTGACGCAAACTGTCAAACAAGTAGGTACGGCTCGCAACGGACCATCGTGAAAGTTTTGTGGACATGTCAATGGGTCGCAAAATCATCACTACAGGGTGGCAACGGACACGCGGCGCCGTTTCCCATCCCAAACAACAGTGCCGTCGACAAGCGCAAATAGCGTAAAATCGCGTCCGCATCCAACATTTTCTCCCGCATGCATTTTCGTACCATGCTGACGCATGAGTATGTTTCCCGCGCGCACACGCTCACCGCCAAATTTCTTTACGCCGAGACGTTGCCCTTGACTGTCTCTGCCATTGCGTGACGTTCCCTGCCCTTTTTTATGTGCCATAACTTCTTATCCCTCAATGCTTTCGATTTTTATGACGGACAATTCCTGCCGATGCCCACGCTTCTTGTGGGCGCCCTTGCGGCGCAACCGCTTCATAACAAGCACTTTCTTTCCACGCACATTTTCTAAAATCCGTGCACGCACCATTGCTCCTTCGACGAGTGGTGTCCCCACGCGTGCCCCAGCCCCATCCCCGAGGAGCAAGACTTCTTTCAATTCCACCAAATCGCCGGCAGTCGTTCCCTGGAAACGATTTACCATAAACGTTGCACCCTCCGTCGCCGCAATTTGAGACCCTTGTATCCGCACAATCGCCTTCATCTTCGCGTAAAGCTAGGGAATTCTTCGCCGCGAATGCAAGCTTTTTTACGGACTTTTTTTAAAAAAATTCCAATGTCAGCAGCTCCTTCCTCGCCCGTGGCATGTGTCGAACTGGCGGCAATTATGGGAAAAATAGATTCACTTTACAATTCAGATACATTCGCCGGCAAGTCAGCCTTAAGGATCGACTGTGTAAGGATTTAAGTGTGGATTTTTATCGACTCCACAAGATCAAGAAACTAAACACCCCGACCGCTTTGAAAAATTTGGCCGACGGCCTCTAATTACTTTACGGCCGCTACTCCGGTCGGTCGATTGTCCCGTAGCGGCGATGGCGCAGGCTATAAGCGTTTAGGGCAATTTGTAACTCCTTGGCGTCGAAGTCCGGCCACAGGCAATCCGTGAAATACATTTCCGCATAGGCACACTGCAAGAGGAGGAAATTACTCAGGCGTCGCTCTCCTCCCGTCCTGATGAGCAAATCGACGTCGGGGAGGTGGGCCGTGTCCATGTGCGCGGCGATATCACTCCATTGCAGCGTGTTTGCATCAATTGTATCCGCTTTCATTTGCAATTTTTGCACGGCGCGCAATGTGTCGTCGCGGCCTCCGTAGTTGATGGCCAGTGAGAGGTGAAAGTCGTTCCAGTGGCGCGTTTCTTCCTCCATTTCGCGCAGGGTCTGCACATCCCGTTCCGGCAAACCATCCGATCGACCGAGCCAGTGGAAGCGCATCTTTTGCTTCGACAGTTGCCGGCGATGGCGACGCAACATGATACCCAACAAGCGCATAAGTGTATGTATTTCCGTGGCAGGACGATTCCAATTTTCCGTTGAGAAGCAGAACACGCTCAGGGCACTAACACCGGCATCGCGCACGCAGGGAATGATATGTAGAAGGGCATTCGCTCCACGCCGGTGGCCAAAACTCCTGGGAAGCCCGCGGCGCTCAGCCCATCGACCGTTGCCGTCGAGGATGATAGCCAAATGCCTGGGTACATTAGCGCTCATGTTTAAAAATTTTTTACAGAATAGCTTGCGAGGGCACAGCTTTTTCTCAAGTTCAATGTCGTGGCAAAGCTACTGGACAAGCCGGATTTTGGGAAAATGGTCATTCGCGTTACACTGGGTCTTATTTTTGCCTGGTGCGGTGTCAATGGAATTGGTGGCGGACGGTCACCGCTCTTCGTCTTCAATTACCCGTTTTCACTTTTTTCATTCACGCTCAATCCGCGCGTGTGGATCCTTGCAATTGCAGTGGTCTATCTCGTTGCTGGCATACTATTTATGGCAGGAAGTTTCTTCAAAAGTTGCTGCGTAGTGCTCACAATTGTGGAAGTCCTCCAGGTACGTCAAATATTTCTCTGTGGAAGACCCAATGCCGCTGATTCTTTTGTGTTGCACGTGGTTCTCGCCGCCGTCTGTTTCGGATTTCTTTACATTTCTCCCGGGCGTTACTCGGCAAGCTCCTAGCTGTTTGGTCCCACGAAGTTGCGGCACTGTTTTTCTCGAAAACGTGACCTCGTGAATTTCTTTTCTGATTTGGTGCGTCATCCTGGCGCTTGCATGTGAAATAATTCCCATAGATCTGTCTCCTCTAGTGGATTTTTTAGCGTACCGCAAGACAAGGAGACGAAACAGCTAGTTGCGTAAAGAAGACCCACTGCAAAATTCAAGAAAATCGACCGGAAAGCAGCTTGGATGCCAAATTTCAAAATTTTTGCAACGTGTCTAGTGAACTGAGAGAATTTTGCAGCCTAGCATAGTCGTTTGGATAAGGGTCTGCTGCTTTTCTATTATGCAAAGCTCTCGCTGCACGCAGCCGGCACAGTTTTGTCTGAGCTTGAAAAAAAAGACTCATAGCTCGATTATAGCATTCGTGATAATTTTTCCTTTCATCGGGAGATACAATTTTCCTCATAGAATCAATGCGTTGCTTTGACGACTTAAATTGCTTCACTAAAGACTCTATCTCACTACTAGCTCGAGTAAACAAGTCTTCGTATGGAATGTTTTCACCTGCGTCTTTCGCTTTAAATTCATGAAGCATCTCCATCAACGCCAAGAGAATGTCATCGCTTTGACTAGTATGTGTTTTTAGACTCAACCTAATTGTGGAGCTCGCAGAATCCAAGAAACTCACTGCCGACCTAAGAAACTCCACATCTTCTGGCGTCCGATCAGTTTTTGCAAGAATGGTACGTACTTCATTTTGTAATTTTTGACTTATCCGCATCGCTGTTTGCTTTAAAATTTCGTCTTTCGACTGCATAGCATAACAGAGAAATGTAAGTAAGACTCCGCTATGATCAGGGAACAGACACTTAATATCCAGTTTGTCAATAAAATTTCCGGATTTGACATCATCGGCAGTAATAGGCTGCTGCTGCTCGGGAGGAAGTGATTTATTTATCGACAATGCGAGCATCCAAGATGAGCAATAGCCTTGCAATTCTTCCAAATCGCTACGGACTTCTTTGCAAATTCGTCCCTCGCCAATAACAGACGTGCAAAACTGCGAGACGGCAGAGACGGATTTTTCATCAACTAACGCCGTCTTAAGAAATCCAAATATTCCTTTTGCTATTTTTCGACTCTGTTCATCTTCAGCGTTTTCGAGGAATTGCTGTACAACTCCCGCGTGTTCCATTAGCAAAGACAGATTTCCGCTAAAGCAAGCCGATATATAATCCTGGATATTAGCGTCTGTGCAGGAAGAAAAA
>JAITFC010000032.1 GCA_031281635.1 Puniceicoccales bacterium
GTCACTTAGAGGTAATAGCGCCGTCGGAGAAGTGCAGCTGAGCTGGCGACCGTCCAACCGAAAAAATCTCGCCATCGACCTCGGCTTGAAAGGCTACATAGGTGCGAGAGAGGGAATTAGCGGGTACGTGCAAGTTTCGCAGGCGCTGTAGAATCGCTCATTTAACGCGACGCAGACTCCATGGCGGATTATTTGGAGTTTGAGGTCGAACGTTGGGCAGGGATTGCAAATGCTGTATCTTTTTTTATAGGTCATTCACCATGAATTTGTCGGGAAAATGCGGCGGTGGTACGGTGTGTGGCGTAATGTATCCCAGTGGTCTTGAGGGACTTTGGGAACTAATCCAGGATGGACTCATCCTGCTCGAGGGCGGTGGCACACTGCGCTATTGCAACGGGAGGGCCAGAGAATTGCTCGGCATCCCCAGCGAAACACTGCCTCCGCTGCCGCTGCGCCGTTTTTCTCCGGAATTATTTTTTCATCTGCAAGACTACCTCGGCAGCGAGGAAAGGCAAATATTCGAAGCGGATATTACGTATCCGGAAAAGCGCTTATTACGCGTGCAATGTCTTCCCTATAAAGAACTTAATGAAACTCTATATGCGGCGGTGCTTGTCGATCGCACGAGGGAAGAGGAGCGGGACGCGGAGCAATTAGAGGAGGAGACATGTGCGGCGGTGCAGACAATTGCCGGGGGTATGGCTCATGAGATGGGCAATCCTCTCAACACGTTACAAATCCAACTGCAACTGTTGCAACGTCAATTGCCCGGTGCCGCTAAATATCAGAAAATGCGCGAAACAGTCGCCATTTGCCGCGGGGAGGTGGAGCGTCTACATCACATGGTGCGACATTTTCTCCACGCCATTCGTCCGGTAAAACCTCTGCTGCAGTCTTTGGATCTGAACGATTTAGTGCGTGGCTGCGTCGTTGTTTTGGGGGAGGAATTGCGCCAGCGTGACGTGCGCATCGTGATGGAACTTGCCGATGGAGAAATTCGCATTTTAGGCGATGAAGAACAGTTGCAGCGAGTGTTTTTCAATTTGTTACGCAATGCCATGGAAGCACTTGACGGTGGAGGGTCGATTGCGTTGCGAACGACACAGGAAGATGCTTTTGCGCGCGTGGAAGTGGAGGATGATGGAGTTGGAATTGCTCCGTCCGCCCTGCCAAACATTTTGCAACTACAACGGAGCGAGAAACGTCATGGCAACGGCCTCGGATTGGTTATTGTGCAACGTATCCTGCGCGCTCATCGCAGCACAATCGCCCTTCGCACGGTCGCTCCCCACGGGACTCTCGTTACTCTGCGCATTCCGCTGGAAAACCCCAACTTTCCCATGCTTCCCGGCGCGGGGTCGGAAACAAGCTAAGCAAAAGAAATTGCGAAATTCCCGTGTTCCGCATGTGCTGGCGTCATGGACGCACCTCAAAACCCCTTTCGCTCCAAATTGCGCAGGATCTCCTGGGCACGGGTGATGACTGGCTTGGGTAATCCGGCTAATTTCGCTACGTGAAGGCCGTAGGAGCGGTCTGCAGAACCGGGAAGAATTTTTTTCAAAAATAAAATTCCATCTTCGTTTTCGCGCACGGCGAGATGGAAATTGCGCATGCGCGGCAAGGTTTTGGCCAATTGCGTCAATTCGTGGTAATGGGTTGCAAATAGTGTTCGCGGGCCGGCCTTTCCGACTCCATGAAGATGCTCCATGACGGCCCAGGCGATGCTCAAACCGTCGTAGGTGCTGGTTCCGCGACCAATTTCGTCGAGAATAAGCAAACTATTCTCCGTGGCACCGTGTAAAATTGCCGCCGTCTCACTCATTTCCACCATGAACGTCGAGCGGCCACGCGCCAAATCGTCCCCGGCACCGACACGGGAAAAAATGCGGTCCACAATTCCGATGTGCGCACTTTTTGCGGGGACCCAGCAACCCGTTTGCGCCATGAGGACGATGAGGGCAATTTGTCGGATGTAGGTGGACTTGCCGCCCATATTAGGTCCCGTGATGAGAGCAATTTGGCAATCTTCGCTATCCAGGTTGCAATCATTGGGAACGAAGTAGGAATTTGCACCAAAGTCATTTTTGCGCAGTGCCTGTTCTACGACCGGGTGACGGCCCTGCACAATTTCGATGCGTCGATCATCGGCAATTTGAGGACGCACCAAATTTTCTTCTCGCGCCAGCAACGCCCAGCTGGAAAAAACATCCAATTCTGCCAATGCTTCCGCCGCTTCCGTAAGTTCTTCTGCTTCTGAAAGTATTTGCAGGACAATTTCTTCGAACAATCGTCGCTCCCAATCCAAGGCGGATATTCGCGCATCGGAAATGGCCCGTTCCTTTGCTCGCAGTTCGTCCGTTGTATACCGTTCGCCATTTGCCGTCGTCTGTTTTCGGATATAATGTGCTGGTACGGAACGTAAATTGGCCTTTGTCACTTCGATGAAATAGCCGAAAACTCCTGTGTTGCGGATGCGCAGACTTTTTATGCCCGTTGCCGCCTGTTCCTGTGCTTCCAAATTATTTAGCCACTGCTGTGCATCGCCGAGAATTTTACGGTAGTGATCCACATTCCTATTAAAGCCGTCACGGATGCAGCCACCATCGGCGATGTCCTGGGGAAGAGAGTCTGCCAATGAACACTTTAGGAAATGCCGCAGACTTTCGAAATCGCCAATTCTCCGCACAACCTCTTGCAAGTGTGGCATTTTTCTCTGGGAAATAACGTCGCAGATGGCGGGAAGTTGTTCTAACGTGCTCAGGACACCGCCCAACTCTCTGGGATAGCGCACGCGATTTTGCAAACGGCCCAGCATGCGTGGCAGATCACGGGTTGCGGACAGGCATTTGCGCAGTGTTTCGGTGGCCGTTTCGTCATCAAATAGCTCTTGGATACAATTTTGTCGACGCGTAATTTCCTCGGAAGAAAGCAGCGGCTGCGTCAAAAATTCTCGCAAAAGACGGGCGCCGGCGGCCGTAACCGTTCGATCGATAGCCTGCAGCAAACTGCCATCCCTCGTGCCACGGACGGATCGAAAGATTTCCAAATTAGCTGCAGTAGAAGGATCTATGAGAACAGATTGTTCGAAACGCACTTCATGAATTGTGTAAATATTGCGCAATTTTCCGCAGAGATTTTTTGCCGCGTAAATGAGTAGAGCGCCAGTTGGTCCGATGGCCGGATGTTGCGGCGAAATGCCGAAACTATCTAGGGAGTGCACGCCGAGAGTTGATAAAATCTGCTCCATAGCACCGTCGCTGTCGAAGTAAGATGGCGGCAATTCTGTCGTCAATCGTCGCGTGGAAAGCAACTGGAATGCGTCCAACCAGCAGTCGTGGTAATTATTCCATTCATCCCAGGCGCCTTCGCGGATGAGAATTTCTCTGGGATCCAGGGCGGAGAGAAGTGCGAGAAGTTCGCCAATATTTTTGGACGTGGCCAGGCGCAATCGTCCCGTAGACACCTCCAACCAAGCACCGTGAACGCCGCGTGAATCTACTTCAAAGGCAACAATATAATGATTTTCCTTTGCTTCGATTTGGGAATCTTCGATCATCGTCCCAGCCGTGTAAATGCGCGTCAGAGCCCTCCGCACGAGTCGTCCCGCAACGGCCGGTTCCAACTGCTCACAGACGGCAACTTTCCATCCGGCATCAAGCAGTTTCCGCAGATAATGGTTGGCCGCATGAAATGGCACTCCAGCCATGGGGGCACCTTGCCTCTGCGTCAGAGTCAGTCCAAGAATGCGCGCCGCGATCTCCGCGTCCTCGTTGAAAAGCTCGTAAAAGTCTCCAAGACGAAAAAATAGTAGCGTGCGCGGTGGCAATGTCTGTCGCACCTCCTCATATTGCGCCATCATCGGCGAATTTTTTGCGTCAACGTCACCCACCTGGACCTTTTAAAAGGCGATTGCCAGGCAAATGCAAGGATTTTCCCTTTTGCATTTTTAGAATTTTTTAATCGTTGCCATAGGCTTTATTAGACATTTCTTGAAACTCATCCCGCATCTCCGGCCGCACCTAAAGTCATCTCGAACATCACTCCACCCTCATACAATAAATTATTAACATTCCAAAGTCTTTCCCTAAGATCATCTTTCTATTTTACTAAAACAAAACTTTTGTCCCTCCGCGTAAAATTTTCTTGCATTGCCATCGAAAATTTACTCTCAAGCACCCGTGCTCTTGGAGGAGGAAAAGGGAAAATTTTACATTTGGGGAATCGTCAACGCGACACCGGATTCCTTTTCCGATGGAGTTCCGGGGGCTGGGAGTGAATATTTTATCGCCCGTGGCCTCTCGTTGGTTGCCGACGGTGCGCATGTCCTCGATGTGGGCGGCGAATCCACGCGGCCGGGTTGGAAGGAAATTTCCGTTGGAGAAGAATTGGATAGAGTTCTACCGGTCATCGAAGGTTTGCGGAAAAATTGCTCCGTCCCCATTTCCATCGATACGCGACGGTCGGCAGTCGCAAAAGCCGCCTTGGCCGCCGGGGCATGCATCGCGAATGATATTTTTGGTCTCCAAGGGGATAGCGCAATGGCTAAGGAGGTAGCAAACCGCGCAAAAAAGGTCGTTGTCATGTACCAGCGCCAGCAATTTTTAAGGAATGAAAACGTCATCGATGATATGATAACTTTTTGGAATAAATCCATTTGCATAGCAACGAGCGCCGGAATCCCCGTCGAAAATCTCATCCTTGATGTCGGCCTTGGCGTAGGATTTCAAAAAACAGTGGAACAAAATTTTTACATTTTACGCAATTTGTCTAAGTTGCATTCGCACTTCCCATCCTGTGCATTTCTGCTCGGCGCATCGCGCAAATCTTTTCTGGAAAAGCTCGTCGGACCAATGCAACCGCGGGAACGGGATCTGGCCAGTGCCGCCGTCGCACGCCATGCCCTTGCGCAGGGAATTAGACACTTTCGCGTTCATAATGTGGCACTTACCAAGCAAATTCTGCGTGGCGAAGATCTTTCAAAAGTGCGCGCTGCGATGGCGTGCCTGTGTGAATAAAAAAATTTGACAAAAAATATCTTTACATGGTCGCAGATGCTGCTATGCCTCGCATCGGGTATGTTAAAGACGAAAAAGGCGATTTCGAAACGGTTCAAGATCACCGCCACGGGGAAAGTGTTGCGGCGCACAGCCGGATACAATCATTTTCTGCGCAACAGGAGTGCCAAGAGCCAGAGACGTGCCCAGACGGATAAGCCGGTTTCGCCGGGGTTTTCAGCCCATGTGCGTCGCGCCATGCCGTTTGCTTAAAAGAAATTTGCGTCGTTTTGCGGTGAATTTCAGGCGACCGCGACGACCGAAAATGCGGAGGAAAGAACATGCCACGGGCCACTAACGCAGTTGCTACAAAAAAACGTAGGAAGCGCATCCTCGAGCACACGCGGGGATTTTTTGGAAATAAGTCGCGTCTCTATCGCTATGCGGTGGACGCATTTTGGCGAGCTGGATGCTTCGCCTATCGGGACCGAAGGAAAAAGAAATCGGAGTTTCGCCAGCTGTGGATCGTGCGCATAAACGCCGCCTGCAGACCCTTGGGAATGCCCTATTGTCGCCTCATTGCCGGACTGAATGCCGCAAAAATCACATTGAGTCGGAAGTCTTTAAGTGAGTTGGCGATCCACGATCCCGAGGCATTTGCTGCGATTGTGGAAAAGGCGAAGGCAGCACTAGCCGGAATGCCCGTTGCCTCGTGATACTTATTATGGACAATATTGACGCCATTGAGGTGGAAAAGCGGCTGCGGTCTTTGCCCGAGGCTTTGCGCACGCGTCTTTGTGCGGTGAAAACGGGTGGAGAGCTGGAAGCGGCAAAGGCGGAGTTTTTTGGTCCAAATGGCTCTCTGACGGTGCTTTCCAAAAAAATTGGCGGTCTCCCGAAATCGGAACGCCCGACCGTAGGACAAATTATCAATGATGTCCGGGCGCAGCTAGAATCCGCATTAGCAGCGGCTTTAAGTGCCATAGAAGAGGCAGAGCTGGCGGCAAAATTAGGTCCAGCCATTGATCCAACTCTCAGCTGCAACTACGGTTCTTTCGGCTATCGGCATCCACTGTCCCAAGTGCGTGAACATGTTGTAGATATATTTCATCGCATGGGATTTTCCGTTGCCGAAGCGTCGGAAATTGAAACGGAATGGACCTGCTTTGATGCGCTCAATATGCCATCTACCCACGCGGCCCGCGACTCAATGGACACATTTTTTCTTCCGGAAACAATTTCCATTGCCGCCATGACGCGCCGCGATGACGAACGTTTTCTCCTGCGCACACATACGACGACAGTACAAGTGCGAGAACTACTCAAGGGGAACTTGCCGCTGCAGGTTATCGCTCCAGGGCGGGTTTTTCGCCGCGACACAGTCGATGCCACGCATAGCGCCAATTTTCACCAATGCGACGTTGTTCACGTGGACCGCAATGTCTCCGTCGCGGACCTAAAAGCAACAATTGATTTTTTTCTGCGCGAATTGTTTGGATGTGGCACGCAGGTTCGCTACCGCCCCAGTCACTTTCCCTTCACGGAACCAAGCTTCGAGGTGGATGTGCGCTCGCCGAATTTGGGGAAATTGAGCGGCACTTGGATAGAAATTTTAGGTTGTGGAATCATCCATCCCAACGTATTTCGCGCGGTCAATATTGACCCAGAGCAGTGGTCCGGCCAGGCATGGGGAATTGGCATCGAACGGATCTGCATGCTTCTGCACGGCATTGACGATGTGCGCCACTTCTATCGGAATGACATGCGCTTTTTGCGACAATTCAACGGATGCCTTCGAAGTCCGGATAACGCGACTAGGTCTGCTCAATAAAAATTGAATAGCACTGAGGAAAATACGGAAAATCCGAAAAAACGGGCTTGCTGTCCATGTAAATTTTGCTCCAATTATTGCGGAGGGTACGCATGGCATCGCCGACGGACATTCGCAAGGGAAAAGTAGTCATATGGGGCGGAGTGCCGCACTTGGTAACGGAAATGCAACACCGCACACAAGGCAGGCAAGCTGGCTTCGTACAGGTGGTTATGCGTAATTTACAGACAGGTTCATCGACGAATACGAAGATACGCTCCACGGAAAATGTCGAATTTGGATTTCTTGAACGGCGGAAATTGGAATTTTCCTACCAGGATGGTGAAAATTTTCACTTTGTTCACCCGGAGACATTTGAAGACACATCACTGGCAAAAAATTTGGTCGAAGACGTGCGGCTTTTTCTTGTGGAAAATGAGTCCTATGACGTGCTGTTTGTTGACGAAAAAGCCATCGGGATCGAGTTGCCATCGGCCGTCACCATGGGTGTGGTGGAATCCGCCGACGGCGTACGCGGAGACACGGCGTCAAATGTGCAGAAACCAGCCAAATTGTCAACGGGGCTCGTCGTCCAAGTCCCACTTTTCATCAAGCCGGGGGATCTCATCCGCGTCAGTACGGAAGAGCGCTGCTATTTAGGCCGTGCATGATAACCTTTCTCAAATGCCAGTTAGCAAATTAAATACATCCGGCCCTTTCTTGGCTTGGTTTTGCGGAACTCGCATTCGGTTTTTCGGGAAAAATGCGCGGAGGGTCGCGGCACCACGTATGTTTAGTCGCCCATTGTGGTCTAATTGAATGCGACCAGTTTTTTCTCCGTTGGTTGCAACCAAGAAAGCATCGCCAGAACGATCTATCTCAACGGCACACCGTATGGCCTTTCCGTCTAGGTAGGCTTCGGCTAATGCAACCCTTGCTACAACAGCGACATTCGGATGGGACTTTTCCACTCTATAATCGTTGGGGAGCGTTTCCATGGGGCCACCACCTCCTCCGGGTCGACGTGGTGGATCTGGAGGTTCTGCTTTGATTGCCACGGATTCTGTGAAACCGAGTCCCCAACTTCCTGGAGGCGCTCCTACTCTTGCATCATCCGGTGCCACAAAGCCAGGCGGCGGCGGTTGTTGCTGTCCCGCAAATATAAAATGAGGAAACGGATCACGTCCTCCAGGAGGGAAGGGTGGAGGAAGTGGCTTCTCTCTTGGAGGGAATATTGGTGGTGGTCCTGCTCTAGCTTCATCTGGTGCTATATTGACTGCTACGGAGTCCGCGGCACCGATTGGCTCTCCAAAGTAATTTGGCGGTAGTGGTGGTGGTCCTGCTACAGCACCAGGCGGCGGCGATTGTTGCGGTCTCGCAAATATAAAATGAGGAGACGAATCACGTTCTCCGGGAAGAAAGGGTGGAGGAAAAGGCTCCCCTCCCGGCCGCAGCGCAAGAGAAGCGATCACGGGAGATAAACCTGCTGCATTACGATATACTGGATTCAACTCGACAGCACCACGAGTCTGGGGGTTGTCTTTGGGCGTTCCAGTAGGCGAAAGATCTTTTTTCTCAAAATCCTCTTTCTGTGGAGGTACGCCAAAAGGAATACCCCTGTCTATGCGCATAGAGCCCACGATTCTTAATTTTACATCAATACCTTTGCGCTGTCCAGCAAAAATGTAAAAAAACGTAGCATCGCCTAAAATTTTGCCACGGATAGCGCGTTTGCAAAGGATTAAGGCATTGGGGAAGAGCCGGATAAGGAAAAGCCGCGAAATGCTGGTAATTTTGCACAGGGAGCCAAATCAGACAGGTTTAGGCGCAGGGAAAACTGCGGGCCCATACGCCGTGTGATCGTGGAACTATTTTTTCGGATTTCAAGCACAAGCGGCAAATCACCGGGATTTTCCGCGAGAAATTTCGCCAGATGTCTCAGGAACTCGTGCAAATTTTCCCGATTATTTCCATCGACGGCGCAGCGCAGGCATCGGGCGCGACTTCGCAGATATCCCATCGCACTCGCCGCTTCGGAGATGTTGTTGCTGCACCGATCGTCCTGCAGGCGTATGGAACCGCGCACGACAACGATATTTCCAGCGCTAAGTAATTCTCCATAGCGCTCATAGGCATCAGGGAAAAAATTCATCTGCAAATCTCCGCGTCGGCTACTCAATTGCACATGTGCCCAGAGGCGGTTGGAAGATTTACTGATTTTTTTCGTCACTTCTCCGATGCATCCCATTAGCACAAATGGCTGATTATCACACACTTGCTCTGCCATAAACGGATAACTGTCCACGAATCTTTCCAGGCCAAGAAATGCATCAAGTGGATGTCCGGAAACGTAGAAGCCAAGCAATTCCTTCTCGTAGCGGAGGCGCTCACTCTGCGGCAACTTTTTGCCGATCGGTTCGATGAGACTTTCCAGAGGGTTGTCCGGCAATAGTCCAGAGTCACAGAAAAAATCCACCTGCAGGACATTTTTTTGGGCGTAGTCGCGAATTTTTCCCTTCGCTTTTAGCACACGGTCCAAACAATTTAGCAGATGCAAACGGTCAACGCCAAGGGAATCAAACGCGCCAGACAGGATGAGATTTTCAATGGTGCGTCGATTTGTTGCATCGCTGTCCAGCCGCAGAGCAAAATCGGCAAAACTTTTGAATGGGCCATTGGCGTCGCGTTCGCGTAAAATGCTCTGTGTCTTTGATCCTCCAACATTTTTAACAGCGGCCAAACCGAAGCGAATGGATGCCTTGGAACCGTTTGCGGCTGGAATGGGAGTGAAATTTTCCTGGGATGCGTTGATGTCTGGGCCGAGGACGGGCATCCCGGACGCCGCTGCTTCGGAGAGAAAAAATGCTAGCTTATCCGGATTTCCCAGTTCGGCAGACAGCACAGCCGCAAAGAACTCCAACGGGAAGTGTGCCTTTAAATATGCCGTTTGGTAGGAAATAACTGCGTAGGAGATGGAGTGGGATTTATTGAAGCCATAGCCGGCAAATTTTTCCAATGTGTCAAAAATTTCATTGGCTTTTTTTTCACCGATATTGTTGGTTTTCGCTGCGCCTTCCACAAACACAGCCCGCTGCGCGTTCATCACTTCCACCTTCTTTTTGCCCATGGCGCGTCGCAAAATATCCGCACCGCCGAGACTGTATCCGGCCACGACCCGGGCCGCCTGCATGACCTGTTCCTGATAAATCAGTACACCGTAAGTATTTTTGCAAACTGACTCAAGGCACGGGTGGGCATAGCGGATGCTGGAAGGGTCTTTTTTTCGTTGCACGTAGTCGGGAATCCACTCCATGGGGCCAGGGCGGTAGAGGGCGCTGAGATCGCTAATGTCCTCGATGCCGTTCACGCCGAATTGCCTGCAGAGGGCGCGCATGCCGTCGGATTCCAATTGAAAAACTCCGGCATTGTCTCCTGCATTGATGAGCCGGAATGTGTCCGCGTCGTCGATGGGAATGTCTTCGATGGAGAAATCATGCTTCGTTTTTCTTATGAAATTTACCGCATCGGAGATAACTGTGAGCGTTTTAAGGCCTAAAAAATCCATTTTCAGCAGGCCCAATTTTTCCACATAATCCTTGGAAAATTGCGTTGTTAAATTCCCCTCCTGCAGCGTGACCGGGATGAGATTCTCCGTCGCTTGGTCCGAAATGACCATCCCGCAGGCGTGCGTTCCCGTGCTGCGAACTGTCCCCTCGATGATTTTCCCATGTTCGATGAGCGTGCGAAGTACTGCATTGCGCTGCACTTCCATCTGCAATTCCGGAGAGCGTTTTACGGCGCCGGCGATGTCAATGCCAAGTTCCTCGGGAACCATTTTGGAAATGCGATTCGCCTCGCCATAGGGAACATCGTAGACACGCAGGAGGTCACGCAGAGCCATCTTTGCCCCGAAAGTGCCGAATGTGATGATGTTAGCCACGCCATCACGGCCGTATTTTTCGCGTACGTAATCGATAACTTCGTCGCGTCGCCGCATGCAAAAGTCGATGTCAAAGTCCGGTGGAGAAATGCGTTCCGGATTGAGAAAGCGTTCGAATAGAAGGCCATAGCGCAATGGATCCACGTCGGTGATGTGCAGGGAATAGGCGACGATGGATCCGGCGCCGGAGCCGCGACCGGGACCGACGGGAATGCCATTTGCGTGGGCCCAATTGACAAAATCTTGGACGACAAGGAAATAGTCCGAAAAACCCGCGTGATTGATTACGCTAAGCTCCATTTCCATGCGATCCAGCAGTTCCTTGCCGCTGATTTTATAGGGAAGGTGATGGAGCGGATCCTCGCTAACATTTTGCAAATCAACTCCATAGCGCTGCTGCAACCCATTTGCGCAGAGATGGCGCAGATAGTCATTTTTTTCGGGAAATTTCTCGGCTAGTGCGGCGGGCATGCGGAACACCGGATAGTGATTTTCGCCGTAGGGTAGTTTGACGGAACACATTTCAGCGACGAGTAAGGTATTGGCCAGGGCGTCAGGCCGCTCTCTAAATAGCAACTCCATCTCCTCGTAGGATTTAAGATAAAATTGATGGCATTCCATGCGCATGCGTTTTTCGTCGGCAACGCGGGCGGCCGTCTGGATGCAAAGCAGTGCGTCGTGGGCTTCCCAGTCACTCTGATTCACGTAGTGCAAATCATTTGTAGCGATGACCCGCAAATTGTTCTCGTCGGCCAAGCGAAACAGCGCGGGCAAGATTTTTTTCTGCTCCGGGATGCCGTGGTCTTGCACTTCGATGAAAAAATTCTCCCGGCCAAAAATCTCCACGTAGCGGTGAACGGCATCTTCCGCGGCGGCATAATCTTCCGAGACAAGGCATTGTGGGATTCGACCTTGCAAACATCCCGAACTGGCAACCAATCCCTTGGCATAGCGTGCGAGAGTGTCCAGATCCACCCGCGGCTTGTAGTAAAATCCCCGCGTGTGCGACTGCGACGCGATGTGTCCCAAATTTTCATAGCCCTCCCGATTCCTGGCGAAAAGGCAGAGGTGATACATTTTATTTTCTTCGCGGAGAGGACGATCCGCCATGGTTAGATCCCAGAGCGCGTAGGCCTCCATGCCAAGAATGCCTTGCAGACCTTCTTTGGCTGTCTCTTCTAAAAATTGTGGCGCGCCATAGATATTGCCGTGATCGGTGATGGCGATGGACCTCATTCCCAACTGCTTGGCCTGTGCACAGAGCCGATCCATGCGGCATGCCCCGTCCAAAATGCTGTAGTCCGTGTGCACATGTAAATGAACAAATTCCCCCGCCACGGCGAAGACAAAATGCGTTTTTTTCTCCTTTTGCGAGCATTTGTTGCGTGCCGATTTTTTGGGTGGATCCGTGTTCTCAGCAATGGAATTGTGGATTAAACGTTCTCAAGCTTTTTTGACTCAATAGACCCATTGCAAAATTCAAAAAAATCGACAGAAAAGCAGCCTTAGATGCCAAATTTTAAGAATTTTGCCACGGATCTAATAGATAAACATAATAATGCCTACAAACGCTATGCTAGCCATGATGCCTGTAAAGACGAAAGGTCCTAGACGTTTTCTTCTTTGATTTTTTCGGCAAGTGCAAGGATATCTTTTACCTGGTCGTCCAAGGAAAGTTTTTCGCAGAAAATTTCATGCGATTTGCGAGCCATTTCCATGGCCTTTTGGGGATTTCTATGAATCCAACGCACGTGTGCGCTAATTTGTTGTAAAATTTCTCTTGCAGATTTGTCGCAATCGATAAATAGTGCACAATCGTTAAAATTCTCCTCCATAAAGCGCGTTCTTTCCGTAATGATCACACATGACGCCGATGCCGCTTCGAAATCCCTAAGCGTTGCAGTGCCGGTCTCATAGTGTTCCTTAGAGTGCAGAACCAGTGCAATGCCAGCATCTTTCATAACATCTATGATATCGTCTGGAGTCTGCAATGGGATCATGCGCCGGTAGGACTTGAATCTCCCTTGCCAACCATCTTTTGGCCCATAAAAATCACAATATCCCGTTTTATCGAGAAGTGCGAATAGGTTTTTGAAATGGTCGCGCCGACGCTGATCCCAATTCGTACCAATGTAGGCAATGCGCTGCTTTGGCTTGTCGCAAAATGGCTGCTTTGGTACGGAACAAAATGACCGCAAAATGTGGTATTTTCTCCCTGTTTCTTCTAAATATTCGCCCAATTCTCCCATGTCGTAAATTGTTAGGATAAAATTGTCATAGGCAGCGGATTGTTCTTTAAGCTCCTTCACAAAAGCAGGCATATGCACGCACAACATGGAAGTAACCCCTGGAACTGGAGGAATTTCCGGCCGAACGGAAATAAAAAGATCGGCATTCATTTTTTCCAGAATAGGTTCTGCGCAAAACGGCACATATATGCACCATTCGTACCCCATTGCACTGAAAATCTTGGCAAATTGCAGGCCATGCCGTCCTTCGCCGTACCAATTGGGCGCTCCTATGATTATACGACGTACCCCAGCCGGTGGTTTCGGCAATTCTTCTATTTGACCGGCAAGTAATTGACGCAATTGGTCTTCGAATTCCGGCGACGAAGTTCTGGAAAATTTTTCATGAAACGCAGCGGAGGATATACTGGGTTGGTCTTCGACTCGGGGAATCAGGGGTTTTTAATTCTCGACAAACGTACTTTTGCGTCCATTTTTCGCCTTGGAAGTGTTCTTGGAACCGCTAAAATATTGAACAAATATTTAAAATCATGGCAAATTTGATAGAAGAA
>JAITFC010000098.1 GCA_031281635.1 Puniceicoccales bacterium
AAAATTTAACGAGACACAAGCGGCAGTTTACTTTTCTGCGTTTTTCACATTTCAGGATAGAGAGCCAATTCACCTCACAGATGTGATCGATGCATCATTTCGCGTAATCAATTCGCAAATCATAGACTATGCAATTGCTTGGTTGAAAAGGCCCGAGCAAGCGTCAAAGCTGGAACAAATTGCCAATGAACTTTCGCAATTGCAAGCCACCTACATACCCGAGAGTTTTTCCGGAGTTCCTGCCGCACTGCCATCAATGTTCAAAGCATCCGTTGCGTTTACTGGGACAACTTTCAATCGAGGAGTGTATCCGCCTCCGCTTAACAATGCAATCTCTACGCAGGAAGGAGCTCTCGGGCAAATCACGGCGAAAATACATGAAGATTGGACAAACTGCGAGCGCTCCGCGTGCCACGTCGTGCATCTTGCGGAAATTCTTAACGATTCCGGCAAAATCATTACCGCAAAAAAAATCCTAGATACATGGTTGGTTAGAGAGTTGGAAATGAGTCATAGCGATACCGTACGTAATCTGCGCATGCTCGTTGACGCCGGTTCGTTTTTGGTAAATCAAGAACTGCGCAACAGCCTCTATGACATTGCAGTATATATCATGGATCATTCGTTGCCTTGCAAATATATCGAATATGCAAAAGATGACTTTTTTTATATCGTAAATGTCGATGCAGTTCTTGCCGCACAAGGAAGACCTGTTGTGGCAGTGAAAATGACTGATCCGACTACGCAAAGACCACCCGATAAGGGTGAAATTTTCTACCTCATAGACGCGGCACGGGCCGTTGGAACTGATCCAGCAACTATTCCTAATGCGACCGGGGTGATAACGATTGATCCATTGGTCTGCGGAATTGATTATTTTTTACAAGGTTTAATGCGCCTTCGCGAATTGCTGGATGGTCAGTGTATGAGCGGTATTATGCTGACCGAATCCGCTGTTGCCTGTGACGTACGCGACGACGCTAGCCCAAAAAAGGCCAACCCTGCAAAACTGCTCACACGACTCGTTCGCAACACGGCCAGCGACGTTAGCAATCAAAAGCTGCACATGGCGGTATTGGTGATCAAAAGTCGACTGCGAGCTTTTGCGGATAGTGTCTTCGACGAACTTGAAAGTCGGCAGCGGGAGGAGGGGTGTGATCCGTCATTGAGTCAACGAATAACGAGTCTTATTAAATCGGATGACGTCCGTGTCCTTTTTACCGACACCGATCATTTTTCAGTTGATTGTTGGGACCAAAGCCGAGAATGGCAAAATGCTGCCGATATTCTCGGCAAAATTTGGATCCAAGAAGTCGACAAGCTAACTAAGATAGGTTTTTCCGAAGACGCGAATGCAGACGCCAACGCAATACTTGCTGGTTTCTCCGAACGGTACAACGAGGTATTGGACGAAACCTGGACAGAAGTTGTTCAACTTGTGGACGGCGCTGAAATGCTGGTTTTCCGCTCAGAAGAAAGCAATGATGCCGTCGATGATACCGTAGAACAACAATTGTCGCAGCAGGCGCAGTGCGAAGTGCAGGCCGCCAGGGAAATGCAAAATCAGGTAGTTGCTAGCGTTGAGCAAACCCTGCAAGCTTTGCGCGAAAATTTCCGCGGGAACGTGGGTGACAGAACCTTCGGTTATGTGCCTTCGCTAACAATCACCGGCGATGCCCATCAATATATACGAGCGTGCAGTACTTCTACCCATATAAAGCGAGAGTGGATGCCGATTCCTGCAGGTCTCCCCAAAATTAATACGGATATAAGAAGTATGAACGGTTGTAGTTGCATCTGCACTTTTGCACGGGACATTTATTCGCGCGAATTTTCGAAAAAATTTTTCATAACATATAACCTCCTCAACACACACGAAATAAGTGAAAATTCCATTTTTTCCGCCGGGCGTAAAGACGTGACGACAATTGCCATTATCTGCGATCCAAGCTCACCGGACGACTGGTCATGCTTTTTTCTAGCCCACTGCGATGCGGCATATCTGAAAACTAAAATACATAGTGACACGTTGCGGAATTGTTGGTTGTACGATTTCCGCGGTCAAGCAGTTGCACATCACCGGCAGGAATTGCCGCTGTATTTCGCGGAAAAAGATGATAATGGTTACTCCGTTGCGCAGAAAATTCAGTGGCTGGTGCATTTTTTCAATGCGAACGTTGACGAATTGACGCGACAGGAAAAATTAACGGCGATCATGCTGCGGGAATTAGGCATGCCGACAGAAGAAAAGGGACGCAAAAGATGGCTTGGGACGATGCGTGAAGTACTCATCATCCGCTCCGATAACGCCGAAAAAACCGCCAGGGACATCGCAAATTCCTATGTTCTTGTTGAAGGAAATGTTCGACAGCGGAATGATGCGCAAGCTCTTGCGGAAATGGGTCTTAGCATGTCGGCATCACCGGAAAGTATCATGGCGAATATGATAGCCGCAGAAGACATCAACATAACAATGCTCACTGCATTTGTAAAACATTACATCGAAGAGATTCTGCAGAATCCGCAAATGAAGGCGAAAATTCGCACAATAATTCACAGAGCAATCGAAAATAAATCGGTAAATAGAGATATCATCACATTGCTTTGCACATTTTCGGACGATGCACTACTGAACCTCTACACAGATGAAAATGTACATCTCCGTGATGAGCTTGGGGAGGCGATGGAATTTTTGACTGTAGAACGGAAAAAAAGCATAACTTCTCTGGATCTATTTAAAATGTTTCGGAATGCGGGGGAAAATCTGCAATATATTGCGTCTCCAAAATTCTTGGCGGAAATTTTTGCTAACATAGACAGTCTTAGCCAAATTAGCGCATCGTCTTACCTCGATTGGCAAATCTTACTCTTTAACACGGATATCCAGCAGGAAATCGTTTCAAGATTTTCCAGTGAACGCATTACACAGATCACTAATCCTGTTCTGCTGCCATATCTCCAAGCCGACGCATATAAACATATTAATGCGGCATTGCTCAACGGTCTGAGTGATGACGCCATAAATTCATTGGATGTTTCGGTGGTGCAATATCTTAGCGAAGAACGTCTAAGTAAGATCGAAGATTGTAGTACCGCCATGAAAATGCTTTACGCCGGTCCGCAATATTGCAGAGAAAAGAAATTTACATTCTCATCGGAAATTCTGGACAAATTGCAACAAAGCGTACTTGATACATATTTTACAAATCACACGAAATTGCGCATCGACGCACTGCATGGAGCGTACGGTATTTTGCTTAAGCTTCCCGATGAAACGCTGGAAGGAATTGGGTTTCCAGTACTTG
>JAITFC010000042.1 GCA_031281635.1 Puniceicoccales bacterium
GGGAGGCAACTTGGATTTTAAGCGGGCATACGCATGTGAATCTTCTGGCGCATGTCATCGGGGATGAATGTGATTTCTACTCTCTTACCCAAACGGCCTCCACTTACCCGTTCTCATCGGGCGACAGTCCATCCTTCAGACTTCTTTTTCTGGGCGAAAACGACATAGAACAGTCCGCGCTATGCCTTTATGCGACCGAGACCGCCGGATTTCGCCTGGACCCAAACAAAGATTATTGGGTGCAACCGAAGTATTCCTTCCTCTTCCCCCATGGCAATTCGCTCCCAGCCGCCGCCGCCCATCGGAGTGCCAGCATCGGCCATGCCGTGCATTCCTACGTACTTTTCGAATGCGGTTGCGAGGGCGATGACGCTGCGCAACATGGTCAGGGCCAAACAAATAGAGCATTTGCGCGAATGTTCGGCGAACGTAGCTGTGTCCACTTGCGTAACTTTCCCATCCTGCATACGCGTTACAGCGGTCTCCTGCTGAGCTCCCGCCTGACCACTCAGTATTTCACGAACACTGTTTTCATCTCCGCTCGCGCCTACGCGGCATATGTCAGTGCGTGCCACAGAGTTCGCTCCTACGAAATCGGCCAAAACGCTTGCTTCTTGGGCATTTGCGCGAATTTGGTAAGAGATCATAAATTTTTCGGCATAACAGCTTCTGCGGGAAATATTTGCAATTACACTAAATCGGACTTCGGCGATGGAAAATTTCATTCGCATGCGACAGGGTTTGCCTGCAAATTCGGCCATAATCACGGCAGATCGCTGTGGAAGTTCCAAACCAGTCTGCAATGCTCCTATTTGTTGCTTTGTAGTGGCAATTATTTAACTCCACTCCAATCACTTGTGCAAATGGGTCACTTCAACGGCGTTACAATTGCTCCGGGGTTGAAAATTTCTAGAAATTGCATCGGCAATTGGGAAACTTCCCTGTCTGGAAGTTATATTTATCCGATCAATCGCAGCTATCGCATTGTCACGGAGGAAACTGTGCTGCCGAGCATGAAGAATAGTCCCTATGTGAACTGCGGATTGCGCCTGCATCGCGAGTGGAATCATGCATCCGTATGTGTCGACCTGAATCGCTGCGACGACGGCCAGAGAGGTTGGAATGCGTCGCTGCATATCGCTTACTATCTGTAATTGGCGATTCAATCTAAGGGGTTATGACTGCAACACGGCCTCGATGGAATTTCGCGGTGACTCAGAGGGAGTAGGCGACCTGGAATTGTGCGCTAATACCTTCGCGGGCATCGGTATGTCCGCAGACTCCAATTTTAATGACAAGGTGCGCTGGATTGATCAGATTAATCTGGACGACTATGTTTGCGTTTTTTTGCGGCGGATTTGCTATTTGATCCTCCCTGTGTTTCCGCTAGATTCAACCGTCGCTGGATAACCAATTGTTGTAAAATGGTGAAAACATTTTGCGCGGTCCAATAGAGGACGAGACCGGAAGGAAAGTTGTAGCAAATGAACAGAAAAACGAATGGCATGGCGTTGCTGACCCATTTCTGACTGCCCTCCATGCTGTTAGCTCCGCCCATGCGCATTTGGATAAACGTCGTTGCCGCCATCAGGATGGGAAGTGGGTTGACCGCTACCCCAAATAGATGACCCACTGTGTCGCAAGAAGATAAATCGCGCATCCAGAGAAATGAGGCAAAGCGCAATTCCGCCGCCGAACGTAGCATATAATAGAGGCCAAGAAATATGGGAATTTGGATGAGAATTGGCAGACATCCAGCGGCCGGGTTCACGTTGTGCTCTTTGAGAAGTTTCATCGTCTCCAGGCGCGACTTTTGTGGATTTTTTTTGTACTTTTCCTGGATGCGTTTGAGCGGATCCTTCAATTTCGCCATGGCGCGCATGGACCGCACCTGCGCCGTCGTCAATGGCCAGAGCATCAATTTCACAATTGTCGTCAGGAGAATGATTGTCAGTCCCCAATTGGGGATCAGCGAATGAATGCCCATCATGAGAAAAAGTAGCAACTTGCTCATGAATCCGAACCAGCCAAATTGCATAATGCGTTCTTGATCAAGGCCCAAGCGCTCTAGGCGAAGAAATTCTTTGGGGCCGACGTAATAGGAAAAGGACACGGAATAGCCGTTTTCGCAGGCAGAAAATGGCAGGGTAATTGCTCCACCCATGCCTCGCTGTGAATCAGTTAGCGTAACTGGGACGCAGTGCGCGCTGTCAGCTGGAGACCTTGGGGTGAGGATGGCTGCGAAAAATTGATTTTTGATGGCCACCCAATCCATTTTTGCGTCGCTGCGGATGACATCGCAACTGGCGCGCGAACCGATTCCTAGAAAACCTTTGCTGCCGTCGAATGTGCCGATGGGGGTGAAGTGAGTTTTTCCGGCCGAATAAGTTACGAAATTTAGATGAGTTCCCCCGATGTCTCCCGCCGTTGGCGGCAGAGTCCCCAGAGAAATGTCCACATTCTGCCAATGCACTGCACTCTCGGAGAGAGAAACTTCCTGCCGAAAGCAGTAGGGATCATTGCCATCTTCTTCTTTGCCAAGCACATAGAGTCGTTCCACGGATGTACCATCGTCCAATTTTCCACGCAGTAGCAGGTGTTCCGAATCACTTTCCACGATTTCAAAGGTGACAGCACTCAGGCAACATTCATGGGAACCACGGCGCAATGTTAGCGTTAGTGCGTCGCGCAGGGGATCATAGTCGTCAAAAATCCACGGATCATCCGAATCGCGGCTGGCGGCGTGGTTGAAAAGGGCAATGGACCGGACGCCGCCACCGACAAGGGCGATTTCTGCGCGAACAAAATCATTTTGCAAGCGTGCAGTGGAACTATTTCCACGACTGGCAGCGGGTGCGGAGGAAAAATTTTGTATTTGCGTGTCAGGCAAAGGGGTGGCAACAGCGGCGGGAGGAGCGGCGCGTGGGGATTCCTGCATTTTGGGCATCTCCGTGACCATTAGCACCATAGCTAGGAGTAGAGAACCAACGCCGAAGAAAATGTGTTTTTTGTCCATTGGTGTGCTTTTTTTAAGGAACGGGGTCATGACCGCCACGGCAAAATGGGTGACAACGCAGAATGCGGCGTCCGATCAATGTCAGAGCTTTTGTCGGTGCGTGGCGTTTTAAGCATTCGCGTGCGTAGGCCGAGCAGCTAGGAATAAAACGGCAACGGGCAGATGGTCCAAAAATGGCAACTTTCATCGGTGACAGCAGCACATAGGAAAACAGTACCACGCGCAATGC
>JAITFC010000089.1 GCA_031281635.1 Puniceicoccales bacterium
GTAAAGGGACGGGCAGTTGAATTCTAGTCCAAAAACAGCGAACATTTCCCAGCTCTCTCTATTTCTAGCCATTTTGGGAAATTTTCCTGTAGAATGCCCATTCTTTCTGCAGTATTCCTCTATCATAAGTGGCGGGTATTCACCAAACGGCCATGTATCATCTATCCCTTTGTCAACAAGTTTCTCAGGATCGTTTTTCTGAAACCAATCAAAAATCAATTGTGTAGCTTTGTGCTCTATTTGTTCATCCTGCGTCGATCCGGCGCTTCCTTCAGCTGGAGGAGGCAGTTGCTCTCTGGGCAAAGCACAATCGTGAAACTGCTTTAGGATAAACAGTTTTAAATCCGCAAGATATCGCAGGGATATGCGATTTGCGACGTCATATGTGAAATCGATATTTAGAAAAAGAATTCTCCGATCAATTGTCCGCACCATTCCCATCAGCTGTTGGGCAATCTGCACCTTTTGCGCCGGATCTTTTGCCACATCATAGGCTTGCCGAAGTAGTCCCGCAATTGGCGCCGCAAATTGCGAGAATGCCATGGCCCGGCGGTGGTCCAGCTTAAAGATATGGGCATCAGTGGCACTCGAACCGCATGAGACCGGGGAAAAATGTCCCATGCAAACCTCGTTAAAAAGTTCTTGGCACTCCCGGCAAAATTCTGGGCAGCGACCTTCGATTTGTGCACGCAGTGCATCTTGTGCGGGTGCATTCAGTGCTACTCTAGTTATTGCATCAGAAACAGCCTGCCTGTCACGCGGCTGTCCTTCGGCTATGGTGCGGATAAATTCTTCTGGATTTTCTGCAAATGTGGCATATAGGCTACGTATGTCAGCCATGGGGTTACCATCTACATGCACCCGTTGCTGTTGCATGCGCGCCGCCGGCGTCAACCCCTCATATTGAACAATCAGTGCACTTCGCTCACCGCGCTGCCGGGGCGATTCCCGGGCCCACGGCGGCGGCTCTATTGGTGCTAAACCTTGCCTGATACGCTTTTCCAAGACACCATACCCATCAGCAGTCCGTCCTGCGCCTACATAAAGATCATCCAGAAGTACATATTCAAGAACATCCCCATGTACAATGTCGATATCTCTTTCCCGAATCTTAACGCGGGTGTTTGAAGGATGTTGACACATGGCATCCATGCATGCGAGGTCGCCCAATCCAGTCATGCCCAATAGAGTCATTTGCTGTTGTCCATTAACGGTTTGTGTGCCATGTTGTTCAAATTCCGCCAAGCGATTTTCCACTGCATTTGCATAATTTAACAGTTCAATTAATTTCTCCATCTTTGCAGACTGAACACCAGGAAGAAGTTTCTTTAAGTCTTCGAAAGCTCTACGCTCAATGGCTTCTCGAATAGGTCCTTGATTCAAATCTATAAACAGTGCTTCTCTATTCAGAGTGTATTGGTCAAATAGAGGACGGCTACTCTCTCGCAAGGCTTTTCTTTGCATGGCACGCCTCAGAAAGCCTTCTTTGGAACGTTGGTCTGCAAACTCTTCTCCATGGGAGTCTTCTTTCAAGCCAAAAATGTACTCCTTAACAAGTTCATAGAAACATCTTTCGTCATTTGTCGGCGGGTGTGCTCTGTCGTACGCAAAAGCCTCTGCCATACGCCCTTTCGGAGGGTCTCCAATTAAGTATTTAAACGTGTTTGAAACGATGGGTAATTTCGACATTTCAAAGGAAACGCCAAGCACAAATCCTTTATTTCCATTTGCTCCATACTTCTGATACAGTTCATCACGCAATCTTGCGCACTGTGGCGAGTAATTTGGGTTGTCCTCCGATAGTTTCTGAATCGGCAACCTAAGCTCACGAATCATACATTCCCATCCATCGGGGTCAAAGTGCCTATTTGGCATAAATTGGCGTATCCTGGAAGGAGAGCTGTTTCCGGGAGGATTGCCAAAACCGTCAGGAATCGTCCCATTTCCGCAATGGAGCGCGACATCCCGATAGATCTGCAGTGCATGTGCCTGTAAAGCATACCTAGTATTCATTAATGCCGGATTTGCACTTAGAAATTCAAGAAATTGGGATCCATTTGGCATTACTCTATAGATCATTTGGTCCAGGTCATATAAAGCGTCGCGATACATTCTAAGACATTCGAATCTTGCTGAAAGTGAATGCGGCATAACGGGCGACAAATCCACAAAATCTAGATTTTCCCCAATTGCCGCAACGGCGGCACCTATTCTTTGACCGACGAATGGATCATTGTAATCATAAGTTAATAATTTTCGAACATTTGTACAAAAATTTTGGAGATATGCCCCGTCTTTCGGAGCAACTAATGCCACTTGCAGAGCATCAATGTTGGCAGCTGGATTATTCACACTTACCGGCACTGACTGTACGGCCGGGGAATGATATTCGTGGAACTTTAATGCCATCTTTCCCTGAATGCCTGTCGGCGGTTTAGGCACAAAATCAGATTCAACTTTTTCGTGCAGTCCATCGATCGCTTGAGCCAATACTGCTATTTTGGAATCAATTGTATTCCTATCTTCTTCTGAGATATCCCCCCGAAAATCTCTTTTATAAAGTGCTACTATTTCCTCATTTGCCGCCCGCAAGTGTTCCAGCTGCCAGGCACTCGGCGAACTTCTTTTATAACTTTCAACGGCGTAGCAAAGTTCTGCCATTTGCCGGCAAAATCTAAAATTTTTCACGCGCGAAAGGCCTTCTTGGGGCGATCCGGCGGTGGCCATAAGCAGTTGAGTTGACGCCTGCACACTTATGTCCGTATTGCGAGAAAAGGCATCAAGCAGTGCTCCGGGGCGCTCTTGTTTTATTTCTTCAAAGTTGATTGTATGCCCTATCCCGCGCTGCTGACATGCCCGGGTGATTTCTGCTGGCGGCAATACTTTGTCAAGAGACAACATATTTTGTGGAAGTTGAGTTGTCTTCATCTTGTCAACGAATTCACGCAATGTTTCCTGGTCGCACTGAAATTTCAGAACCCTGCCCTGGTGAGCTCGCGTTCGAGGTTTATCATCCGTGCTATCGATGTCATACCGTCGTCCCTCCAAGGCGACGACAACCTGGTATTGCCCATGAGACAGACACTCCACTTTAAACATGGCGGCGACCATGTGGCCTTCCCAAATAGACGGCTTGGCCTTCTGGGTTGCGACTGCGCACAAATGACAAAATTGGCAACTCGAGCCAGGTTTTAAAACATCTATGAGATTTTTTCCAGTATCTTCCTGCAGTGCGCCATCTGCATAGCATGAAACAGCTACGCCGTCTCCCATTACACTATGTAAATCTAAGCCAACTATTCGCGCCGTTTCCTGGAATGATTCCTGCGCCACACGAACAGATCCGTCTGCGGAAGAATGCGATATATCCATAATATCTGCCCAATGTTGGGCGATCCGCCAGCTATCTTGCAGGAGCGCATTTTCTCCCTCTGGCGGCGAGAGCCCCGCCGACTCGAGCGCCACCACAGGCCCGGCTTGATATCCAAAAATTGAGGCGCCATGACCTTGAGGAATGGGGAAAGGGCTACTCATTGTGCGAAACATAACATCTTTCTCTGTGATGTCAATTCTTTGTTAATAAAGTTTAGCAAATTATGGATTGTCACTGCGCAGCGAAGCCTAATTGGGATGTGTCGTTGTTATTTCATTCTCGCATCATCTATTTATGTCTGCGATGAGCAGAGGCGGGCGGTGGGGCATCCAGCTCGCAGCCAACCATTAACAAATTCGTCCAATGCGCCATCCATGACGGCTTGCACATTTCCCGTTTCGACCCCCGTGCGCAAATCTTTCACAAGTTGATAGGGTTGAAACACATAGCTACGAATTTGGTTTCCCCAGCCAATTTCTCCCTTTTCTCCATAAAATCTTTCCATCGCGGAACGTTTTTCATCCTGCATGCGCTCGTAAATCCGCGCGCGCAGAATTCGCATGGCTGTCGCTCGATTTTTTATCTGCGACCGTTCATTTTGGCAGGCCACGACAATGCCGGTGGGCAAGTGTGTCAGGCGCACGGCGGATTCTGTTTTATTGACATGCTGGCCGCCTTTCCCGCTGGATCGGTAAACGTCTACGCGCAAATCTTCTTCGCGGATATCCACGGCCACATCGTCGTCAATTTCCGCAATGACATCCACGGCACAGAAGGATGTGTGTCGCCGGCGATTTGCGTCGAAGGGGCTGATGCGCACCAATCGATGCACCCCTCTCTCCGCTTTCGCATAGCCGTAGGCATTTTCACCGACGAGTCGGAATGTGACCCTTGAAATCCCCGCTTCTTCACCCGGTTGCAGATCTTCTATTTCCGCACTAAACTTTCGCAATTCTGCCCAGCGCAAATACATACGCAAAACCATTTCCGCCCAGTCGCAGGCCTCCGTACCACCTGCTCCGGAGTGAATGGAAACGATGGCATTGCAACGGTCGTGTGGACCGCACAGAAAAGACTGCAGTTCAACGGCATCAAGTCTTATCGCGAAGGCATCACACAGCTCTCCCACAGCGGCAAAATCTTCTCCCGCCTCATCGCAGCCATTTTCTTGCAAGAAAGCAACGTACATTTCCAAATCGTCGAGGGATTGTTTGGCACCCAAAAGGGGCTTAATCACGTCATTGAGCCTACTTACCTCCGCCAGAGTTTTCCGCGATTCCTCGGGGCGGTCCCAGAAACATGCCGCGGACATATTCACCTCGTGGGCACGCAATTTTTCCTGCAATTCCTCTATTTTTGCAAATTTCCACAATTGACGCAGCCGCTCGCGCATTTGTGCAACGGTTGCAACCAATTCCGACAATGTTTTCCGCAAAACCATTTTTCGCCACCCGTGCCGCTTCGTTGGAATGACTAAAAAGGAGCGGTCCCGTCAATGAAAATTTTTGGATTAGTGGCATTCACACGGTTGCTCAATAGGAGTTTGGCTTGCCCATTACCCCCGTAGGTGCAAGTGTATACACGGAAGACTTGGCGTATCAAGACATTTTTCTCAACCATTTCTACCTCTGCGTTTTCCTTGAACGTCCTTGCGCCCGACCGAACGTCATTGCGAAATCACTGTCAAACTAATCCCTTCTTCTGGAATGAAATTTTCACGTCTACGCAGAAGCAGTTAGAGCTATGCATAAGAGGCCATCGGCGCCAGCGCCTCGGATCAATTTAGGATGTCGATGTAGAAGGGCGAATTTTGCAATTCGCGTTTAACTGTACGATGCTTGTTGGGGAAATTTTACACTCGGACAAACTTTTCTTTGGTCCCGCCGGGATTTTCTTCTAGACATTGCATTAAAGGGGTAGTAGACTAGTTTCGTGACTTCTGTTGGTGGATATTCTTCTCCGCAAAGGCTTAAGCTATCTCACCACCCAGCTAGTCCCTCAGATAAGTCCTCAGACGATAGTTCCTCAATGTCCTCAGGTGGGCCACCAACGATTGGATGTGCTGGGCCTTTCATGCGTTGCCGGACACCGGGCCTAGATGTCGCGGCTCGTGTGAAACGCCGGTCTGCAGAAGAAGCCCCAGTTGCTCATTTGGAAGCAATCCTGCAAGTACCGCGACGGTCATGGGAAGCGGAAGACCGGTTCGAAATACAGGAAGGACAGTCGTTGTCTTTGACAGCACAATCAAGATCTGAGATAGCATCATCAAAGGAATCATTATCAGAGGAACCATCAGTTCCAGAAGCGGAAGAGCTAGTTCCAGAAGCGGAAGAGCTAGTTCCAGCAGTAGAGCCAGCTGTGGCGGCGCCCCAGGCTGCAGTGACGGAAGCACCGATTGCCGATGCGATGAGATCAGATGGTACCCCCTGGCGAAAGGGTTTGCGCATTGCTGTGGCAGTACTGGCGGTTGTAGTGGCGCTTGGAGTCGCTGTGGCGGCCGGGATATTCCTTGCGCCTGTTCTTGGCGTAACTCTCCTCGCCGCCGTTGGTATTTTTCTGGGCGTTGCTATCGTAGTGGGCTGTATCACCGTCGCGGTCCTTTCGTTGGTGAATTATTTTATCCGCGAAAAACATTTTTTGAAACTCCTTACCAGTGGTATTTGCTTACCCATAGAAAAATTAACCAATAGGGGATATGTATTTAGCCCGTCGCCGATCGAACATCTTCAAATTCCTGCAGGGTGCAAAATAAAATTTGATGGCACATCACTCGTTGTGATAAATCCTGCTGGCGAGGAAGTTAAGCTCCAAGCCACTATACATGGAAAGATCTTTTCTGTATTCCTTGATAGTAGGGCGGAATCAGCTTTAGGAAGATTAGGTATAGCCATAACAATTGCCATGCCAAACACAGAAATGACACTGCGCGAAGCTAAGAAACTTGGATTGCAATTTCAGGTATCTGGAGATGATTTCATTTTTGACAAAACAACTACAATGCGATTCACTTTCGACAGAAACGACGGGAAACTGTTCTTTGATTTTAGAAACGCCGGATCGCCGCCGTTTCATCGGGCCTTTCCTTTCAAACCAATAAAGCGAGTCTACGGTACGGGCGGCACGAAATGCACAATTCCCCTTGATACCGCTCCGTCGAATTTGCGAGGTTGCGGATCGACGAAATTTTGGCGCGATACCGTTGCTGCTGGTCCCATGGGTCATGAAGAACTAAATAGGCGAAGAATTACCTTTCTGGATGCAAATGGAGTTGCGCTGCAGCTCGATGCTGGTGTCACAGCAACATGTCTATCCGGCGCAAATGGCGTGCAAACAGTGGTATTCACGCGTGATGGTAAAACGCAAGCGTTCCAAGTTCTAAACGACAGTCCAGACAGGAAAGCGATTTCATTAGACACAAGCCAAATGTCTTTAAGTTTTCGGGATAGTTTCGTTTTCCCAAAATCTGCATATAGGTTTCGTGAACTCTCGAAAAATGGGCCCATAGAGGCAAAAGACTTTTTAAAGCATAATTTTACTATCAGGGAGGAAGGTTCGATGTATGATTATATCGTATTTCCGCCTGGAACAACTTTGACATTT
>JAITFC010000022.1 GCA_031281635.1 Puniceicoccales bacterium
CACCCCGTTTTACTGAATCGCGCGCCGACGCTACACAGGCTGTCTATACAGGCCTTTGAGCCGATACTTGTTGAAGGAGAGGCAATTCGTTTGCACCCACTCGTTTGTACTGCATTCAATGCGGACTTTGATGGAGATCAAATGGCCGTGCATGTGCCGCTGTCCATTGAGGCGGTTATGGAGTGTAAGTTGCTCATGATGTCCACGTTGAATGTTTTTTCTCCATCCAGCGGGAAGCCGATCATGACGCCGACGCAGGACATCGTTCTCGGGGGTTATTACTTGACCGCTGAACCTCGTAGGACGCCACAACCCGGTGAACACGTACCACTTATGTGCGACAAGGAAGAGGTATTACTTGCCTACGAAGAGAGATGTCTTCACAAACACAGCTGGATCGATTTAAAAAACCCTGACTATCAACGCATAACGCGCTATGGCGATCCCAATCGGCGCATCATTCGCACAACCGTTGGCCGCGTGCTGTTCCACTCAATTTTCCCCGAGCAAATTGGTTTTGTGAATTTCCCAGTCGCGAAAGTGAAATTGGGCGAACTCATTATGGCCGCTTATAAAACTGTTGATCGCCAGGCGCTTGTGGAATTATTGGACCGTTTAAAAGATATGGGATTTCGCATGGCTATGGAATCGGGCGCGTCTATCAGCGTAGATGATATGATCGTCCCCGAGGGAAAAGCCCGGATGGTGGAATCGGCGCGCAAAAAAGTGACCGATGTAAATCGGCAATTTTCCAAGGGAATTATTACGGATGGAGAGCGTTATAATAAAATTGTCGACATTTGGACCGGGGCCACGGACGAATTAGCGGGAGAGGTGTTTTCGCTGTTGAAGACGAATGGGGGAAACGAAGAGATCAATTCCGTTTACCTCATGATGGATTCGGGCGCGCGCGGTAATCGCCAGCAAGTGAGGCAATTATGCGGAATGCGCGGTCTTATGGCTCGTCCATCCGGTGAAATTATTGAACGCCCGGTCCTCACGTCATTTCGGGAGGGGCTTTCCGTCTTGGACTATTTCACCTCCACGCACGGAGCGCGTAAGGGTTTGGCGGATATGGCTTTAAAAACGGCGGATGCTGGCTATATGACACGCAAACTTTGCGATGTAGCGATGGATTGTGTAATCACGCAAATGGACGACGGCAATCGTGGCGGCGTATGGAAGCAGGCTCTCATGGAGGGCGACCAGGAAATTATGTCATTGGAGGAGCGTATTATTGGGCGATGCAGCAGTGATGACATTTGTAATCCAAATAACCCCAGCGAGATACTCGTTGCTAGCGGACAACTTATTACCGCGGATGTGGCGCGGCAAATTCAGGAGCTCGGCATCAGTCGCGTAAAAATTCTTTCCCCCCTCACGCACATGGGCCGCTACGGCATTCCAGCCAATGCGTATGGCATTGATCTTTCCACAAATCGCATGGCAGAACCGGGAATGGCTGTGGGAATCATTGCGGCACAATCGATCGGAGAACCGGGCACGCAACTGACTATGAAGAACTTTCACATCGGAGGCGTGGCAAATCAAATGTTGAAGCAACCGCAATATCGTGCGCGGACGGCGGGGAGAGTTCGATGGGATGGTGTGCGGCATGTGCAGACGGCGGAAGGAGCTCTCATTGTGCTCAATAAAACCGGCAGTTTGACACTTTTCGACGAGAAAGATCATGAGATTGAGTCGTTTAAAATTGTCATTGGCTCAGTGCTTTTTGTGCGCGACGGAGCTCTGGTTAAAAAGGATCAGATTCTTGCCGCGTGGGACCCACATCATATTCCAGTTCTTTCGGAAAAGTCTGGCTATGTTTTATTTAAAGACATGATCCAGGGCGTAACAATCAAACGAGACGGTGAAAGCGGTACGACGGTTGTGATTGAGCATAAAGACGATCTCAATCCGTGCATTGCTATTTGTGACGCGGAAAATGGCGGAAATGTTTTAGCCGTTTATGCCATTCCAGTGGGGGCGCAAGTTGCTGTGAGTGAAGGAGATGTCGTAGAAGCAGGTGCGCTTTTGGCAAAGACGGCACGCTCGGCGGCGCGAACTCAGGATATTACGGGCGGGTTGCCGCGTGTGGCAGAATTATTCGAAGTACGTCGGCCGAAAGAAGTTGGCGAAATGGTAAAAATTAACGGAATCGTTTCATTTGGCGCCACATTGCGCAACAAAAAACGTGTCGTCGTCACCGATCCGGAAACCGGACATAAGGAAGAACATTTCGTTCCGATTGCTAAGCAAATTAGTGTGCAAGAAGGGGATTTCGTTACGAAAGGACAAATGCTTTCCGATGGCGCCATAGACCCACACGAAATGTTGGATATTCTTGGCGTGCACGCTGTTTTTGAGTATTTGCTTTGTGAAATTCAAAAAGTTTATCGGACTCAAGGCGTTACAATCAATGACAAACACATCGAAATTATTTTGGCGCGCATGCTGCGAAGAGTGCGTATTGCGACGCCGGGTGACAGTGATTTTCTTTGGGGTGACCAGGTTGATGCGTGCGACTTAAAGGAAATTAACCGAAAAATTTCGGAAGCTGGAGGACAGCCGGCAACGGCGGAACCTGTGTTGCTCGGAATCACAAAGGCTTCTCTTGAAACGAATAGCGTCATTTCAGCGGCATCATTCCAAGAAACAACGCGCGTACTCACCGATGCGGCGGCTTTGGGTCGAAAGGATCCTTTGCGCGGTTTTAAGGAAAATGTGATCATGGGGCGCTTGATTCCGGCTGGGACTGGGTTTGGTCGCTATGCTCGGCTGAAACCGGTCTGTCTTGCCGTCGATGACGATGAGTTTGTGCGCGCCCCCGTTGCATACGGGGAGAATGACTTAATCGTGGAATGCGAGGAAGGGGCCGAACTCAATGAAATTTAAAAAAAAAATTTGCGAGAAAAGTGTTGCAAAGAGTTTCCATCTTCTATTTAGAAAGAAGTCGTTGAATGGGATTGCTGTGACTCTGCGCCATTGAACACGAGGAGAGCGTAATATATGCCAACAATTAATCAGTTAATTCGAAAGCCAAGACAGCTGGTTCGCACGAAATCGAAGTCGCCGGCATTGAATGAGTGTCCATTTCGTCGCGGAGTGTGCATTCAGGTCACGACGCGCACTCCCAAAAAACCGAATTCTGCCATTCGAAAGGTAGCGAAGGTGCGTTTAACGACTGGTACGGAGGTGATTGCATACATACCCGACGAGGGGCATAGTTTGCAAGAGCACAGCATTGTTCTCGTTCGTGGCGGTCGTGTGCAGGATTTGCCAGGCGTTCGCTATCATGTCGTTCGCGGTGCACTGGATTGCAATGGTGTGGAAAAACGGCGGCGAAGTCGTTCGCGCTATGGAGTGAAGAGGCCCAAAAAGTAGACGGAGGTATTGAATCATGTCGCGACGCCACAAATTGCGTAAGAAGGTCTTTTTGCCGGACTCGAAATTTCAGAGTCCACTCATTGGGCAGTTGATTAATATGGTTACGAGATGCGGGAAGAAATCTCTCGCAAGGACGATCGTTTACAGCGCCATCGAACGGGCAAGCGAAAAGCTCGGAAAAGGTGATCCAGTTGAAATTTTGCTGACGGCTTTGGAAAATGTACAACCCAAGTTAGAGGTGCGCAGTCGCAGAGTTGGTGGTGCAACGTATCAAGTTCCGATTGAGGTCCCATACGAGCGGCAACAAACGCTTGCATTCCGGTGGCTCATTGGCTTTGCCAGAGATCGAAAAGGCGTGGCGATGAACGAAGCGTTGGCGCTAGAGATTATTGATGCGCACGGGAATACTGGCAATGCCGTCAAAAAACGCGAAGACATGCATAAGATGGCGCAGGCAAATCGTGCTTTCGCGCATTTAAATCGCTAATGTCGAAATTCGAGGTGTTATGACTGAGCAACATACAGGTAAAAATTCCCCGGATCGGCAGTATGCGCTCGATCGCATGCGCAATATCGGCATTGCTGCACATATTGATGCTGGAAAAACTACAACAACGGAACGCATTCTCTTCTATACTGGTGTCATTCATAAGGTTGGCGAAGTACATGATGGAACGGCTGTTACGGACTGGATGGAGCAAGAAAGGGAACGTGGAATCACGATCACGTCGGCGGCCATTTCCTGCGGATTGACGACGCAGTGGGGACTTTTTGCCGGAATTCCTCAGCGCATTAATATCATCGATACTCCTGGGCACGTTGATTTCACCGCAGAGGT
>JAITFC010000063.1 GCA_031281635.1 Puniceicoccales bacterium
CACCAGAGCCAGCACCAGAGCCAGCACCAGCACTACCACCAGAGCCAGTGCCAGCACCAGTAGTAGCACCTTTGGCAGATGATGCAGGATCAGCAGCAGATGAAGCAGATGTAAAAGAGGATGAACTTCCACCAGTGCCAGAACCAGAAGACCATCCTGTGCCGCCAGTAAATGGACTACGCCCAGAACTACCGCAGACGGAGCTTGATCGCATCAGGACGGTGAGGACGGAGCGCATACGCTTTGCGAAAAGAGTACTATTCGTCCTTCTTGCGGCTTGTCTCATTGCTCTCATAGTCGCTGTTTCAATTGGCTCCTGTGGAGCTGCAGTCGTAGCCGTTCCTCTTTATGTGCTTGCAGGTGTAACGGGGACTATTGGAATAACCTATGCACTAATGTATTTTTGGAATCCATGGAGGGATGTGAGTATGTTGTGGGATTGAGCTGCACGTATCGTGAGAAAAAGTTGTGTTTGTAAGTTGTAACTATTAGACCTTTTGCAGAATTCATGGATTGGCATTCATCCACATTCTAAAAATTACCTGACGCGCTAAGTTATCCATAGATCTTGCAAATCTCGGAGTTCATAGGTGACTAGCAGAGTTAGTTAAATAAATAGCGAATTAGTCAAAAAATTTTTTTATCAAGAATTTCAATGAAACTCCATAAGCAAAGGCATGGTGTTTGTACGACAGCCATAAATTCCTCCAGTCCAAGCAGCGCGCCAAAAAATTGTATTATTGCCGCAACTATCATTAGCACAGTGAAAACTTCCAATGCTAGAACTAAAAGAGCTAGTTTTACCACTAAGAAAATCGTCCACACTACCGTACTAGCAACTAGTCCGATCAATGTTGCATCACTTTCTGAAAACTTATTTATGACTTTAGCCATACCAAGCAAATTCGTATGCCATAAGTCAGCAAGGAATCCATTGTCGTGTTCAATTGTCATGCCATGAGAAATGCAAAAAAATAACTTATGTCAATGAAAATTTGAAATATAGACCCATTGCAAGCTTTTTAGTTTTTCTATAGTAGACTCGTTGTAAAACTCCGGAACAGGCTTCCAGAGCCACTTTACGGTCGATACAGCATTTTCTTGGTTTTTGCCTATGAAAACAGAGTGTCTAGAAAAAATGAAAAAGCAGTGCTAAAAAATTTGCTTTTCGTCTTCATCTCTGAAAGCGTTCCAGGTTCCGTCCACGATTTCACGGTCCGCAAACAAGGGCAACCTCTTCCCTCGGAACTGTTTCTCCTGGCTGATTCCGGATACCAAGGCGTGGCAGTATTGCACAAAAATTCTTGGACTCCAGAGAAAAAGCCGAAAAACGGAGAGCTCAGCCCCGCGTCCTTGCTGCGAAATCGCGCCCTATCAGTGCTGCGAGTCAGCATTGAAAACATTTTTGCCAAAATAAAATCGTTCAAAATTTTGTCTAACAGATATCGCTATCGCAGAGAACGATATAACCGAATATTTCGAATTATCGTCGGTCTTGTGAATATCGAGATGCGCGAACCGCAAACTTTGGCCAAATGGCAAGAGAGGATCCGTAGCGGAATTAGGAAGTCCACCGGGCTTCTCGAGGAGGCGGAAAAGTTAATAGATGTGGCTCTAGAAGCGGCTCGGGCGGCTGTTTGACTTTTGAAAAATGTCTAATATAAAAATTCAACATTTTTCCAAACCCGGAGAAACTACCTGCGGAACAGCTTGAAAGGCCAGTTTTGTGGACTTGGAAAATATCAAACTTGTTTTAGAACTTTTAGCCCCAAGTCTAGCGTAATCTTGCGACTTCGGCGTAAGTTTCCGCGATTTGGGCTGGATTTTTTGCCACCGCTATGCCGGCACTTTCGAGCGCAGCGATCTTGTATGCGGCACCACTGCGTTTCCCGGAAATGATTGCGCCCGCGTGACCCATGCGCCGCCCCGGAGGTGCTGTGATTCCCGCAATGAACGCGGCGACAGGTTTGCGCACATTTTTTTTGATGTACTCGGCCGCCTCTTCTTCCTCTTCTCCGCCGATTTCACCGACCATGATCATGCCATCGGTGTGCGGATCATTGTTAAACATTTCGATGACTTGGCGATGGGTCAGTCCATGAATGGCGTCGCCACCAATGCCGACACAAGTGGATTGGCCGATTCCGCGCCGTGTCAGTTGCCAAACAGTTTCGAAAGTCAGTGTTCCCGAACGAGACACAACTCCAACCGTCCCAGGCTTATGGATGTAGCTGGGCATGATGCCAAGTTTAGTCTTGCCTGGTGTGACGATTCCCGGACTGTTTGGCCCGATAAGAATTACATTTGTTCCTTGCATAACTTCTTTTACGCGTAGCATTTCCGTAGATGGAATGCCTTCTGTGATGCAAACAATCAGTGGAATTCCAGCGTCGATGGCTTCCAGGACAGAGTCCACTGCGCCCATGGCTGGAACGAACACGAGAGATGCGTTAATTTTCTCCCGTTCAACCGCTTCTCGCGCAGTATCGTAGATTGGTATGACTCCGCCAAATTTTTGTCCACCCTTCCCCGGTCGCAGCCCCGCTACAATTTTCGTACCATAGTCCAGGCAGTGATGCGTATGGAATGTAGCCGCTTTTCCCGTGATGCCGTGTACCATCACCCGTGTATTTTCATCCACTAGAATACCCATGATAAATCCTTTCCCTGCAGTATTTTCTCACCGCTTTTGTGCGATATCCGGACACGCTTGCAAAATGGCCTTACCAATATCGGATAAATCATTGGCAAACACAGTCTTACGCAGCGATTCCGCCAAAAATTTACGGCCTTTTTCCGCATTGGCACCCTCCAGCCGCACCACCAGCGGCAACGGCATTGGCTCTCCATTCAAAGCCTGCAGAATTCCATCCGCTACGAGATCTCCCCGCATGGCGCCGCCGAAAATATTGACTAATACGCAGCGCACTTCTTTGTCGCTCAATAGGATGCGAAATGCTTCCGCGATGGCCTCGATGCCGGAATTATCCCCTAAATCGAGGAAATTTGCCGGACGGATGCCGAAACCATGCAGCATGTCCATCGTTGCCATGGCTAATCCGGCGCCATTGGTGAGACAAGCAACAGTGCCATCGAGAGCTACATAATTCAACCCGTATTCGGAAGCGCGCACCTCTTTTTCGTCCTCCTGCTCCGGGTCCCGCATGTTTGCAACGTCATCATGGCGTACTAAACCGTTGTCTTCGAAAGTAATCTTTGCGTCCAAGGCATACATCCGACCCTCGGCGTCCATGGCCAACGGATTGATTTCAACGAGAGACGCGTCCTTCCCCCAGAAAATTCGGTACATGCCGTAGAGAATTCGCTGGAAAACGGCGCGCTGG
>JAITFC010000068.1 GCA_031281635.1 Puniceicoccales bacterium
CAAGAAAAATTTATGAGAAAATTTGAAAGGCGTTGCTATCTTACCAAGAACTGCAACGGAAATGCCCACGCCAATACTGCCGCCAACAGCCCGAAAATGGCCAATAGAAAAAACAATAAGGGTACCCAATTGGAGTTGTGCTGCCCTGGATTAGCAATCCTCTGTCTTAGATCATCCATTTGTTGACGTCGATCCACCGTTTGTGGATGTAGATCTACTGCTTGTGGATGTGGATCATCCACTGTTTGACGGCGATTTGATTGGTGGAGATCGGCCTAAACGGTGACAGCGCATGGACGCTACTCATTATAGTACGTGATTTTAAACGATCTTGCAAAATTTGCAAGCGTTATTTATTCAAAAAATTAATTTTCTCTTTTTCACGCAGGTCTGAGAATTTCGCAAAGGGTCTAATATCATACGCCCTATGATGTGATGCTCACAGGGTACGAGAAGGAATCTTCCCGTTTTCGAGAGAAGTCGTGCTGCAACTTTGCGGGACAAAACGAATTGCCAGCGAGTTCTTGGCACCGCAGAGTACCTGCCAGCGAATGGCTTTGCTCTGTGAAATTTTCACAGATGAGGAACTCGGAAAGCAAATCCAGCACTTTTTGCTTCATAATGTCCCGATGGACTGCAAGATTTTACGGTATGGAATAACACAAAATCCGCAGGCTTTTCGATGCGTAAATCCACAGGCTCTTCGCTGTCTTGAGGAATGACCACACCATAAAGAGCAACACATTGTATACTCCCATCTGAAAAGATATACATCGTATCATGCTTATGAGTATAATCATTTTGAAGATGTGCAAAGTTTATGATCGGAATATCAGGAGGATATCCGTAAGACTCTATATAGGCTAATGCTGCTCCAAATGATTCCCCTTGAATGTATGGATAGCGAGCCAGTGCAGTAAATGTATTGAGGGTTTTTTCTTGATATTTATCTGCACGGCATGTTTCTTTCAATGCTTTGCATATTGCAAAAAGCTGCCACTTAATTGGCACGTCATAGATCGGAAAACCTCTGTCGTTCTCCGTAGGATCGAATTCGCAAGTCCCATAGTCTCCATCGCCCAGAATTACAATTTTACGAAATTCGCTTCTATGCATATCGGCTGTGATGGCGCCAATTGAGTAGAGTGTTTTTTCAAAGGCTATCGCTATCTCTTCGTGCATGAATCTATCCCTGGCATCTTCCGCATTAAAATCGTATGCTGCAACAAATTCTACAAATGATGGAAGAAATTCCCCGAACCTCAGTAACTTTTCACTGTTTTCGGCATGGGCTGAGTCAAATGCTGCGATTTCTCTTCTCATATCTCCGCGAAACAATTCTGTGCGCGATGGATCACGGTTCTCCACGGCAATGGCCTGAAAAAGTTCACTCAGCAGAGGATGATAGTGCGTTTTCAATTCACACACGTAGTGGAGAACCTGCAGAGCGAATGGTGCGTTTTTCGAATATAATGCCTGTATGATGCTGTCTACCAAATCTGGAGCCCAATTGTCTACGTCGTTTCCGCATATCAAATATCTCCCATCGCATCGGCACCAGGACGGGGTTGGCAGTGGGTACAGCTCCCGATTTTCGAAGTGTAAATGCAGCAAAATGTGAATGTCACTTGGACTCACATTGTCACCACTAATAACGTGTTGCACCAATCCTCTATAAAATTCTAGAAGACTCTCGTTCGGGGGTGATAGCCAGTTTGTCGTTGTCATTCGAAATTCCCGTGTCTGACCACAGCGAATAACGAACATTTCACCTCTCCATATGGCCCGGCTGAAAATGCAAAAGAATAACGCATAGACCCATGCGAACGGTCCCCAGCAATTCATTGTTGCTCTGATCATGCTGATGCGTTCCCAAAACTTCAACAATCCCGTTGCCACAAAAGTGACTCTGCCAACGGCGGTAACCGCCCGTTCTTGCAGATAACCCATCACCCAAAGGGAAAATTGATGGGCGGAGCGACCGCGCGGTATTATCTCATTGTAAGGAATCAATGTGTAGCACAGTGAATTTTTTTGAAAAAATGTCAATGCTGTATTTTTGTTGCCCCCCAGGGCTGCTCAAATTCGCATTCTCAAATTTCCTCATTCGCATTTTATAGCCTTATAAGCGGTCTTCATCGAGAATTTAGTATTTTTTATTGCGTGAGTTCCAAATCCGCGTGGAAATCCTCTGGGCTAGGAACAACTTGCGGGTCAATGGCGGCGGCAAAGGCAATCATGGAGGCGTTGTCCCCGCAGTATTCCTTTGGAGCCAGAAGGAGAGGAACTTCATATCGTTCGGCGAGTTGTTGCATTTTTGCCCGCAAACGACCGTTTTGCGAAACGCCACCGGAAAGGCCTAGACTGCGGCAGGGAAAATTCTGGACTGCAAATGCCACTTTGTCGACGAGTGCGTCACAAATTGCCTCTTGGTATGAGGCACAAAGATCTGCTCTGCGGGAATTTATTTCCTCTGCTGGCATCTTGCGCAATTGATAGAGTAGCGCAGTCTTGACTCCGGAGAAACTAAACTTTAAGTCACAGCCACGGAATGCTCGCGGAAACTGAAATGCACCCGGATCTCCAAACAGGGCCAGCCGTTCAATTTCCACACCGCCGGGATAATGGAGGCTCAACAATTTCGCCCCCTTGTCGAGGGCTTCCCCGGCAGCGTCATCCGATGTTCGTCCAAGGATTACCATTTGACAATCTTTTTTTATAAAAAAAAGCAGAGTATTTCCTCCGGAAACGAGCAAGCCCAAGTGGGGCAGCAGTGTATCGGAAGAAATTTCCCTCTGCCAATGGCGCATGAACGGGGATAGTGCATGCCCTCGCAGATGATTCACGCCGATGATCGGACACTCAAAAAAAAGTGCCAGCGACCAGGCAAAAGAAAATCCGGCGGCAAGACATCCGGCGAGGCCAGGCCCACGTGTTACGGCGATGAGATCGGGGTTGTCAAAATTTTTTTCGCGCCATTCGGAAAGAAGTGGAGGGAATGCGGCGAGATGCGCGCGTGCAGCCAGATCCGGAACCACACCGCCATGGGGGCGATGCAGCAAAATTTGCGAATGCGTCATCTCAAAGAGAAATTCACGCAAATCCGTGTCCAAAACAGCCAGTGATGACTCATCGCAGGAACTTTCTATGGCAAAAATTTTCATTATTTTTTCCATTGACAGGCCAGGAGAAATGCTTTCCGTGTGCCCGTAGTGGGCAGTGCGCGCTGCTGGCAATTGAGTCTTGTGGGGAGCTTTGAAAAAATGTCTAGGATCTGTTTCATTACGGGAAAACGGCGAGTGGCCGGTTCCAGCATCTGTCGCAAGGGGCAATCGAAGAAGAGCGGTGGCATCGGAACACACGTTGTTAAGGTGACGCGCCGATTTTTCAAGCCAAACGTGCAAAGAATTCGTGCGGTGTTGCCCAGCGGGGCCGTCAAGCGCATCTGGGTCAGCGTCAAGGCTATCAAGGCGGGGAAAATTACAAAGCCTTCGCTGCGAAAGGCGAAAACCCTGTGAATTCGTCCTCCATGGATTCTATTCTATCCCTCTGCCGCAGGCGCGGCTTCATCTTTCAATCCTCGGAAATTTACGGCGGTGTCGCTGGTTTCTTTGACTACGGACCGATCGGTTGCGAATTGAAACGCAACATCAAGGATTTGTGGTGGCGCGATGTGGTACGGCGCCGTGAGGATATCGTCGGAATTGATTGCAGTACAATCATGCACCCGCAGGTGTGGAAGGCTTCGGGTCATGCGGATGGCTTTGCAGACCCGATGGTCGATTGCCGCGAGTCAAAGATGCGCTATAGGGCCGATCAACTCTACTTCGCTCCGGTCAGTGTGGACGGAAAAATGATCGGCTATATCTCTCAGTTGGAAGATGTTGGCATGCAAACATTGGCCGAAGAATCTGCGCAGCGTTTGAAAGCGAAGCGGAAAATTCAGGGAAAAATGGACCCAATTCAACTGCGCACAATCGCCGAAGCAAATGCGGAGGAATTGGCCCAAATTCCTTCTCCGACAACGGGTAATCCGGGAACTTTGACGGCTCCGCGCCAGTTTAATTTGATGTTCACGACGCACATCGGAGCCGTTGCCGATGCGGCATCCATGGCCTATCTTCGCCCGGAGACGGCTCAGGGTATCTTTGTCAATTTCAAGAACATAGTTGACTCGACGCGTGTAAAACTTCCCTTCGGCATCGCACAGATCGGCCGCGCTTACCGCAACGAAATCACTCCACGCAATTTTACATTTCGCTCCAGGGAATTCGAACAGATGGAACTAGAATATTTCATCGCACCGGACGCGGATTGGCAAAGTTTTCACCGCGAATGGGTTGAAACACGCCTGCACTGGTATCTTTCTCTAGGAATTCGCAGAGAACTTTTGGGGCAAGAAGTGCACGCCATGGAAAAATTGGCACACTATGCCCGAGCCTGCACCGACATTACATTTGCCTATCCGTTTGGCATACAAGAAATTGAAGGAATTGCAGCCCGTGGAAATTTCGACCTCACTTGTCACCAGCAGTGCAGCGGAAAATCTTTGGAATTTTTCGACGAGGACACCCAGCAGCGCTACTTGCCGCATGTCATCGAACCGTCTGCCGGCGTAGATCGCGTCTTTTTGGCCGTTCTCTGCTCCGCATACGACGAAGATGAATTGAACGGCGAACGGCGAACGGTGCTGCGTCTCAGTCCGCAACTCGCTCCCATTAAAGCGGGTATCTTCCCTCTGCAAAAAAACAAGCCGGAGTTGGTGCAACTTTCTCGGAGCATTTTCGAAAATTTACAGCGGCACTGGAACGTACATTGGGATGCCACCGGAGCCATCGGCCGCCGTTACCGCCGCATGGACGAAGTGGGGACGCCCTACGCCATTACCGTCGACTTTGACTCTCTCGAAAACGGCACAGTTACTCTCCGCGAACGTGATAGCGCAGAGCAGTCTCGCGTTGCAATTGCGGAATTAGTCGATGCCTTGCGGGAAAAATTAGACTGATTTTTTGCTCCGAGTCCTCCGCATTGATAGAACTTCCACGCGCACCTTTAGGTCCGCTGGCCTTTGTCCTTCGCCTGTGAGCTCTGCGACCAATTCAGCATGAAAAACAGCAAACTCGCTGCCGCGCAGACAATGTAGAATAGGATCGCGCAGTTCCATCCAAAATGGTCTGTGATAAGACCGACGCCGAATCCGGAAAAAATTGCCCCCATATATCCGAAGAGTCCGGTGAGACCGTTTGCCGTGGCAGCCGCGCGACCGGAACCAAATTCCGCACCGGCAACGCCGGCCAAAGTTTGCGGTCCGTAGACAAAAAATCCGATGACGCTCAGGAGAAGTGTATCGTCCAGAATGGTATGCGTCGACGGAGACCGCCAAAATGCGACCAATGACGGAATGAGCAGCGACATAAAAACGGCACAAACGGCATTGCGGCGGCCGCCAGCCCAGCGGTCGGAAATGTAACCGGCGATGATGCCGGCAAGAAGTCCAAAGAATTCGTAGCAAGAAGTTTGTACGCTGGAAACAATGGTTGATGAGCCGCGCGCCTCCTGTAAAAATGTTGGCGCCCAGTTGAAAAAACCCATGCGCACGACATAGAGAAAGAAATTAGCCCAACAAACAAGCCAGAGAGCGCGATTGGGCAAAATGTGTTTGACGAAAAT
>JAITFC010000069.1 GCA_031281635.1 Puniceicoccales bacterium
AGCGTGATATGAGGTAAATTCCCATGGGAACGACGGTTATGCTGGATAGTATGACGCAAACGATGTCTGCCACCTTGGCCCGCAGAGGTATGTGTGGAGTGCGGACGAGTTGCCAAAAACCCATAGCGGACACGTCGTGGTCGATCTGTCGCAGCGTTTCTTGATCGCGGGCCTGTGCATATTTAGTAGTGTCTGTTGGATTAAGATTGCTCACAGCTTTGCTTTTCAGAAGATTGCAGTGCGTTGCTGAAAAAACAAGAAAAAAATGCCGAAGCATTTGATGAAATTTTTACAACCAAATTGAATCGATAGATATGCTTTTGCCACACAATGACTCTCTTGTGAGCTGTGTAAATTATGCGGCGCAAGTAAATTTTCCTTGACAGTTCCGTACTTTCTCCCACAAATCCCCTCAGACAAGGAGTGTTTTCTATGGGTGTGTTGACAAATGGTCTTAAGACTGCAGGTTCATGGGGATTGAGTGGAATACATGCGATAGGCAAAGGAGTATTGCAGTTAGGCGGAGGTGTAAAAACAGCATGGAGCGGAAATTTTAATCTAGCGTCTGGCTCAGTAATCTCAAACGTAATATGGATAGCATTTTTCCCCGTAAGAGCAGCGTCCACAGTGGTACAACTTGCACTTGAAATAGTCTATGAAGGATGTACCATAGCATATGCGATGATTTTTGTTCTATTGAAATTCCCATTGGGCGTGGAAATTACTACATGGGTCAATGGTATATGCACTTCTATTTGCGATGCGCTACTTCCAAAGAGCTTTGCTCCTGCTGGCAAGATAACCCGCGCAAGGAGTTATATCAATACTGACGCAAACTTTTTTAAAAAGGCATGGAAAATCGCACCTAAAACGGCAGTCAAGCAGACTTTTGGATTCAGGATTATGTGGATTCTGTATTGCCCGGTCTCTTTTTGCCTTTCCGCGTTAGGTCGCTCGCTTATTGTGCTAGCGTCGATTGCACAGTTTGGTGCTAAGGCAATAACAGAGCTAGTTAATGAGCCAGCAGCTTAGTCTATGATTGCCCGACACAATCTAATGTCGGGACTATTCGGATTGGCATCGACGCCTTGTGATTCGTTATTTCAAATCTAACTTGGGGTGCCGTCTCAAAAGGCGCCGGAGACCCCTCCAGCGTCTTTTGCTGCGATTTTTTTTTCCACATGTTCTACGCGCCGAAATAGTTCCGGAACGTGCTTTCGCAGGACGAAGTAGCGATTTGCCATACCAATTGGCATGGCCGGCGTACCACGCACCACGGCTCCTGCATCTAGATCTTCCGCAACTCCCCCTTGGGCAGCGACTTGTACGCCGTCTCCCAATCGCAAATGTCCGGAAACTCCCGCCTGACCCGCCAGGACAACGTAGTTTCCAAGCTGCGTGCTACCGGCAATTCCCACCTGTGCCACGAGCAGGCAATTTTCTCCAACAATTACATTATGAGCAACTTGCACAAGATTATCAATTTTCGTGCCAGCTCCGATGCGCGTTTCCGCAAAGCGTGCCCGATCGATGCAGCTATTCGCGCCAATTTCCACGTCTTTTTCAAGGACAACGCGACCTATGTGTGCCAGTTTTTTGTGAACACCTCCTTCCGTGGCGTATCCATAGCCGTCACTGCCAATGACAACACCGCTGTGCAAGATAACTCGATCGGCCAATTCGCAGTCGCGGTAGAGAGTCACATGCGAATGCAGTCGCACACATTTGCCAAGGACGCAGCGGGGACCTATGCAGCAATGCGCTCCGACGACGGTATGGGGCCCGATCTTTACATTTTCTTCGATGACGCAGAATGGCCCAACAGACGCAGCATCATGAACTTCCGCGGTCCGTGCGATGACAGCCGTGGGGTGAATTCCGATGGGAGGAGGAATTTCCAGGGTTTTTTCAACGATTTCACAGAGAATTCCTAGGGCCAGAGAAGGATTCGCAAAAAATAAATAGGCTGTATCCGGCGGAGGAGACGCGGGAAAATTTTCCGGGAGCAGCAGCAGTGACGCGCGCGACTTGGCCACCTGTGTCGCATAGCGCTGGTTGTGCAGGAACGAGATATCTCCGCGCTTTGCCAATTCCAGGGACGCAATTCCCGTCAGCGGTTCACTGCAAACGCCAGCCACGGCCCGCGGTGCCAGCATTTTTTCCAGATCTTCCTGCGTATAGCGCACGCTGAATTCCTAAAGGAATTGCGCGGTGCCGCAAGTGGGAATTTTTGCAAGCGTGGCCGTTTGAAGCAAGATTCACTCGACCGTGTCTGCACAAATTATATTTACAAGTGCGCGCAATTGCATTCCATCCTGGCCGCAGGACGTGTCGGAACAATTTCAAAATCATGCGACGTTTTCCTTCCCGGACGAGTGTCTGGGCATGCGCCTCGATGCGGCCATGGCGCGCTGTTTCCCGGGAAAAAGTCGCAGCCAAATCTCTCAGTTGCTGAGGGATGGGGAAATTTTTTGCGCAGGAAAAAATTTGCGACCCAGCCAGCGTGTAACTGCCGGACTAACGGTGCTAATTCATTGGCCGACAGCGGTGGAACAACTGCCACGACCGCATGCCATGGACCTTGCCATTCTCTACGAAGACGAACATCTTCTCGCCATCGACAAGGCACCGGGAATTGCCGTTCATGCTGCTCCTCACGTAGCAAAAAATTTGGTGGAAGGCGTTCTGGCCCACGTGAATGGGAAATTAGCTCCAGGGAAGGAAAATTTCAGACCCGGCGTTGTACATCGTTTGGACAAAGACACTTCGGGAGTAATTATTTTCGCCAAAACAACGCTTGCTCGCGACTCTCTCATTGCACAATTTTCCTCTCGCAGTGCAAAAAAAACTTACATTGCCATCGCATCGGGCGTTGTAAGAACTTTATCTGGAAGAATTTGCGCACCAATTGGAAGGGACCCGAAATGGCGTACGCGCATGGCCGTTTTAAAAACGGGCGGTCGAGACGCATGTACGGATTGGCAGGCAACGACAGACGTAGAAAAAAATTGTAGCCGCTTTGTCCTGCAACCACATAGCGGCCGAACACACCAAATCCGCGTCCATCTCGCGCACATTGGTCACCCAATTTTTGGTGACGTGCTCTATGGATTTTGTCCGCAAAAATACCCCACAATTCCCGTACAGCGAGTGCTTTTGCACGCTTCTTCGCTGCAAATTATTCATCCAAAAACCGGCGAAAATTTGGAAATTCATGCACCATTGCCTGCGGACATGTCAGGGATATTCCATAAAAATTCGGCTTGCTTGTTACCTCCATAGAAGCGAATTTTGCTTTTCGAATGATTGAACAGTTGATCCTGTAAGAAAAACAACTGGAACAATTTTTGAACGAATTTCTATTGTATTTTCTATGCCTTACGGAGGAACGCAACAACTGGCAATGGCGGCGCCAACTCCAACCTGAATGGCTATAGCAGGTCATTTCCACTAGAGTTTTGCAATTGGTATTGCGTTTTTTCAAAGGAGTGCTTCTTTGCTCTTGCAAGGGTAAAAAAAGGTTTCATAGATTGCGCGGAGATGGGAAAAAAATGGTGTGCGTTTTTGCTGGCAACGTTCTTTAGCTTCGTACGGGTGGAAGCTATGGAAGCGTTGCATTTTGAGTGGGATACGAATGTCCCTGTCAGCGAAAAAATCGTGAGTGGCTGCCTGGAAAATGGTCTCCATTACTTTATTTTGCCGCACAAGGAACCGCCAGGACGGGTAAGTTTGCGCCTCATCGTTGGGGCTGGATCTCTTATGGAGGAGGAAAAACAGCGCGGACTCGCTCACTTCCTAGAGCACATCGCCTTCTGCGGCTCTGAAAATTTCTCCCGCGGAGACCTCATCGAGTATTTGCAGCGGATGGGCATGAACTTTGGCCACCATACGAATGCTTATACCGACTTCACGGAAACGGTTTATAAATTGGAGTTACCAAGCGGGAATTGGCAGATGCTGAAAGACGGTTTTGTCGTTTTGCGCGACTACCTCAGCGCGCTGCAAATTGACCAGGCAGAGGTCAGCCGGGAACGTGGGGTGATTTTGGCAGAGTTACTCTACTTGGATTCGCCGCAATACCGTGATTCGCTGGCAAATTACAACTTTTTTCTTCCCCATACGATTGTCGGAAAGCGGCATCCCATCGGTCTTAAGAACATTATTGAGGGAGCGGATGCGGCATCGTTGCGCGCGTATTATGAAAAGTTCTACCACCCATCGAATGCGGCCGTTATCGTCGTGGGAGATACGGATCCAGAACAGGCTGTCCGCGTTATAAATCTCATTTTTGGAGACATTCCCGCCGGTGAGACGCCAAAAAGCTATGATATTGGTAATTTTACCGTCAGTGGCACGCGCGTAGAATTGCATCGCGAAGAAGAATTGCCGCAGGCATGGGTGCAAGTTGGCTGCATGCGGCCGCTGAAAAATTATGAGGACACGCGGGAAAACCGGACGGAATTGCTTCTTCAGCAAGTGGCCAATCGAGCGTTGACGCGACGTCTGGAAATCCTTAGCAAAAAGGAAGGTGCCATATTTTTCCAGGGCGAAGCCTATGCGCAGCTTCTCTATCGTAATAGTGCTCTGGCGGTAGGCGTGCGACTGTCCTGTGACCCCAAAGATGTTTGCGAAACACTCACGCTGGCTGAACAGGAATTGCGGCGTGTTCTCGAGTACGGTTTTACGGAGGAGGAAATTGCGCGGGCACGAAAGGAGATCGCAGCAATTTATAAAAATGCGCTGGAACAGGTGGATAGCGTACGTTCAATGCAGCTTGCCGATCGGGTTGTGGACATCATTCGCGGCGCACATGTCCCGAATTCCGTTGGGTGGGCCTACGCCTTCGCCCAGGAAGTATTGGCAAACGCTACTGCCCAGCGTGTTTGGGAGTCATTTCACTATCTCTGGAATGTCAAAAATCGCTCCATTTATATCTCGGGAAACATACCGGGAAAGATTACCGAGTCCGTTGTCCGCAATTCTTACACGCGCTCTCAACGCACGGCCCTCAAACCCCTAGAGAGAGAAATTGCGCAGCCATTTGCCTACGAAAATTTTGGTCAGTCTGGCACGGTCACCAAAAGCACCGTCGACAAGGAATTGCAGATTCACCAATTTACTTTCGCAAATGGCGTGCGGCTCAATGTGAAGCAGACAGATTTCACTGCGAAGCAAGTGCTTGTGCGCGTACGTTTCGGCGATGGATTGCTGTCCGAACCAGAAAATTGTCCAGGACTTTCCCGCTTCGCCGATTGGGCATTCATTGAGGGAGGATTAGGCGCCCATGGCGTGGAAGAATGGCGCGATTTGACAGCTGGGCACATAATCGGTGCGAAATTTCGTACGGAAACGGGAGCATTTTTCCTTTCGGGGAAGACGACGACCGATGATCTGCCGTTACAACTGCAATTGCTGGCTGCCTACCTGTCCGACGCGGGATTTCGTCCGGAAGGGAAACGGGAGGCAAAAAAAATAATCACGCAACGCTATGCGGAGTTGGCGCATACTAGCGATGGCGCAATGATCTTGGAAGGAGAGCGGTTTTTACATAGCGGTGACCAGCGCTTTGGCCTCCCAGAACGCAGTATCGTTGAGACCTATTCCATGGGAGACTTGTCTCGTTGGTTGCAGCCGCAGCTCAGCAATGGCTACGTAGAAATTTCCGTTGTAGGAGACGTGGAGCCCGAACAAGTGTGTCGCTTTGTAGGAGAAACATTCGGAGCGTTGCCGGAACGTTCGGGACAGCCGTTGAGAGTGGAGATGCCCGTATCACTACCGGAGGGCCAAAGTGCAAATTTCTCCTACGATTCGTCCATTGCGAAGGGGCTTGTGCAGATGTATTGGCCAGCGGATGATTGCTGGAATCGAGACCAAATGCGGCTGTTAGATCTTTTGGCAGAAATGTTCAAAGATCGCTTGCGCGTGCGCGTGCGGAAAGAAATGGGGGATATCTACACGCCCCGGGCCTACCACGTGACGGATTACATGTTGAAGAATTATAACTATATTTGTGCCAGTGCGTTAGTGGACGTGGGGCGCGTGAATGACATTGCATTCGTTGCCAGAGAAATTGCCAGGGAATTGCGTGCTGGAAATTTTACCGAAGACGAATTTCAAAGGGCCAAACTGCCATTATTGAACAGCTTACGTGAACATATACGGAAAAATTCCTATTGGCGAAACGGCATCGAAGGTACGCAGGCCTATCCGCAAAAATTGGATTTTCTCCGCGATCTCATCCCGTTCTATG
>JAITFC010000092.1 GCA_031281635.1 Puniceicoccales bacterium
GGGGAAGAGACCAACGCGACGGACACGCGACTGGCAGTTTTTATGCGTGATGCGGAGCTTCAGCTGGCTGCGGCCGATGATCGGCAGGTACTGGCGCTGGTGGAAAATCTTTTTTGGCAAGCATTAGACCTTGCAGTCGCGAGAACTGGCCTGGCAATACCATTGCGGCTCATCCGAACGATCTCAAAAATAGACATGCGTCAGGTGTCAATGGTCTCTATGGCATTGGCAATAATGTATGATGCAGTAATAGCGCTTGATGCATCAATAGCGCTTGATGCAGCAATAGCGTTTGATGGATCGTTAGCAGCGGAAAGAGCGCTTGCTGGCAATCCAATGACCGTCGCTACTTTTCCACAATTGCAAGGTCCTTCGATTGGTGAGCCCATGGAAATCGCAGCGGAAGATCCATATCTCTTATCTCAGGGTGCGACCGTAAAGATAGTGGCAGGAATAACTGGTACAGGAAATGATGGACTCGAACGCATCGATAAGCTTTGGGGGTCGGTGCCGGATTTCCTAATATATGATGCATTACAACTTTTTGAGCCCATAGTATTTGATGTAACGCAACTTTTGAATTTCATAACAACTGATGTAATGCAATTTCCGGAAGAGCTTCCTCCAGAAGAGCTTCCCTGGAGCGAAATAATCAAGCGATTACTGCGTGCCAGCCCACAAATAATAAAAAAACTAAAATCGAGCTTTCCGAGCGACACTCGGCGGCGGACAATGGAAGTATCACTAAAGGATTGTGTATATGGAAGGGCCGTAAAAAGTGCCATGGCAAGCGGTAATCTGGAACGATTGCAAGGGAAAACGGTGCTTGTGGACGGCATTAACTATGGCAATGTGGCTGCCCATCAATGTCTCTTTTCCATGCAAGAAGTGGAACAGCTGGTTATATCAGGCGCAAATGTTGCGCTCGGAAAAATTAAGCGCTGGTGGCCACCCAATCCGCCCCCCAGTCGGTGGCAATCATTCTTGTCTTGGTTTGGATGGTCGTCGCCTCCTTTGGACGCTGAATCTGTGCGAATTCAAAATGAACTTCTTTGGGACATTGACGCAAAGAGAGTGCTTTCTCCGGATGACGTTGCATCCTTCCTCGATGACTCCGCGTCCCTTCTGGAAGGTTATGGGGGCCGAGCGTCGCTGAGAGGGAAAGTAGTACTCACCTGTGGCGTTGTCTCCGACGCGGCCAGCGTAACAAGCGGAAAGCTTTCGGAAGAGCATGCGAGATTGCTGATCGAAGCCGGCGCAGTTGTACTGTGTATGACAGTTGAAGAACTAATTAAACAGGCACCATTTAAATACACGATGTGGTTTGAAAACATGCAAAAAGCGATAGAAACAATTCGACAATTTTCGCAAATTTTTTCCATTAATTTTTCTCAGAAATGCGTGGCCATGTCTATGTGGAAAATAATCTGGATATTAACAAATAAAAAATTTTCTCTAATGGCAATTGACTATGATGCTGGGCCGCATCACCCAACGATGGATGACATTCGAGAATCTACGCGTTCCGGATTTGATGTGTATCTGCGTACCCATAAGCCAAGGCCCTTTCCCAGGGATTGGACTATTACAGAAGTTTGGAACGAGTGGCTTAAGGAGGAACCAGAACAGGAAATTTTCATACGGTTTGTGAAGCCGCCACCATCTCTCCGTTAGCCAGAGGTGGCGCCACGCCGGATTCGCTTGTGGCGCGGAGCTTCCTGATTGTTGGATAGCCGTATTTTTTCTCTTCGCAAAGCATCCCTAACTCTTGCGTAGGAGAGTGGGCTTTCTCGTTTTCGAGAAAACCAGTGCCGCAACTTTATGGGACCAATCAACTGTCACATTGTAGGATCTTACCTCACAAAAAGCAGCGCCGCTGTTTCTCAGAGATAGGCATGGATAGTTTTTCCATTACCTGCAGCATGTCTTCCCAAACAATTCTCTTTGTGGCATTTGTCTGATTGCGCAGCAGGAAAGATGGGTGGAATGTGGGCATGACGGGGATGCCGGCGAATTTGTGCCAGCAGCCTCTCACAGCGCCCAGCGGCACGGTGGTATCCAGACCCAATAATCCGCGTGCGGCGGTGGTGCCTAGTGCCACAATGACTTTGGGCGCAACAATATCCACCTGGGCATGCAAAAATGGCGAACACAACTCGAGTTCCCGAAGCGTTGGCGGACGATTCCCGTACTCGGTGGGCATTTCCGGCCTCCAGTTGAGCATGTTACCGATATACACATCCTCCCGGCGCAGCCCCATCGTTTCAATGATCTTTGTCAACAACTGTCCGGCGCGTCCCACAAATGGTTCTCCTTCAATTTCTTCGTCGGCTCCAGGGGCTTCTCCGCAGAAAAAAATCTCCGCATCTAAATTGCCAACACCAAAAACAATTTTTTTCCCCGGCTTCACATGTGCCTGGCAAAGAGGACTTTCCAAAACAATTTTCCGCAAAGCTTCCCAGCGCGTCTGCTTATTTCCCGCCGGCAGAGTGAACGAGGGCGGCCGCTCGCCGGTGTTTCGCGCATATTTCTCGGACAATTGATTATCATAGTGCTTAGCCGCAACAACATACTCCCCTGCCTCCGTCGTCGCCACACCGTAAAAAGCTTTTTCGTCCCGGCGCTGGCGCAGATTCTCAACGGCCTCGCGATCCAGATGCAACGCCGATTCTCCCTCCGCCTCAAGCAGTTCCACTTCCCGCAACAGCGCGGAAAAAATTTCTTCTTCGGTGAAATTTTCCATGTTTGATGCAATAAAATCTCGAAAAGCCGAACGCAATTCTCTTTGCTGCGACGATGAAAAATTATTTGGCACTGCTGGCCGATGTTTTGGATCGAGGAGAGCCGTGTAAAGATCGCACGGGGACTGGCACACGCAGTGTTTTCGGGGCACAGATGCGCTTCGATTTGCGGGAAAATTTCCCCCTACTCACCACTAAAAAAATGCATTGGAAATCCGTTGTCCACGAACTCCTATGGTTTTTAAAAGGTTCAACAAACGTGAGTTATCTACGCGAAAACGGCGTGCGCATCTGGAATGAATGGGCCGATGAAAACGGCGAGTTGGGTCCGGTATACGGGAAACAGTGGAGACGCTGGCGCTGCGCCGATGGCCGAGAGATTGACCAAATCGCACAATTAATTCATAACATAAATGTCAATCCGTTTAGTCGCAGGCATTTGGTGTCTGCGTGGAATGTCGGCGAATTGGAGCAAATGGCCCTGCCTCCCTGCCACAGTTTTTTCCAATTTCACGTGTCCGAGTCCGGAGATCTTCGCTGCCAACTCTACCAACGCAGTGCGGATATGTTTCTCGGCGTACCATTTAACATTGCAAGTTACAGTTTATTGACGCACATGGTCGCGCAGGTGTGCGACTTGCGTCCGCGGGAATTCATCCATACGCTGGGAGATTGTCATATTTATGTCAATCATTTGGAACAGGTTCGCGAACAACTCAGTCGAATGCCGCGACCACTCCCGCGATTACACATCGTCAAGCGCGGTCAGGGGATGGATGACTTTTGCTTCGACGACTTCGCACTCGTTGGCTACAACCCACATGGGACAATCAGCGCACCAATTGCCGTTTAAATGTGGTTTCCTATTATTTGACAAAAGATTGGTGGAGACGGCGATAGAGGCCATCTTCCTGGATCAATTGGGCGTGGGCACCGCGTTGCACGACAAATCCGCCGTCGAGTACGATAATTTCGTCTACGTGTGGCAGCCAGTGGAAGCAGTGGGAAATAAGCAAAACAGTTTTCCTTCGAAAGAGTTGAGAGAGAACACCGTAGAATTCTCGTTCACTCTTTGTGTCCAGTGCGCTCGTTGCTTCGTCCAGGATAAGGATGGGAGCATCTTTCAGGAATGCACGGGCGAGGGCGAGGCGCTGCCGTTCCCCGCCAGACAGAAAACTTCCGTCTTCACCGATTACCGTGTCCAGTCCGCGCGGTAATTTTTCGATAAAACACATGGCTCCAGCGCGGTGTGCTGCCTGGATCACATCATCTAGCGTCGCCGTCGGACACCCCCAGCGGATATTGGCGGCAACGGTGTCGTGGAGGAGCGTAGGTTGCTGAGGAACAAGGGCCACCGAAGAGCGCAATTGCAGGAGGCTTAATTTTTTTATGTCATGGCCGTCAACGGTGATAATCCCTTTCTGCACGTCGTAGAAGCGGAGGATGAGGTTTGCGAGACTCGTTTTCCCAGCGCCGTTTGGTCCGACGATGGCATAGCTGCGGCCCGGTTGGAAACTCAGGTTGAGGTCACTAAATACTGCCGCACCATCTTCATAGGTAAAGGACACATTTTCGAAAACGATTTCGCCGCGCAATTTTTTTACGAGTGGGAGTCCCGGCGTGTCTTTTGGCTTTTCCGGCTCGGCCAGAAGCTCTTCGATGCGAGAGAGCGCGGAGATAGAGTATTGCAAATTCCCATAAAGTCGGCCGATATTTTTGATGGGGTCGTAGGAAAAAAAGAGGGCCATCACGATGGCAAGAAAGGTTTCGCCAGGGATGTGCAGCAGGTATGCGAGAAATGTGGCGATGGAGATGCCGATGGCCGCCCAAAACTCCACGCTGGGAACGATGAAATAGTAGGCGAAGCACGTTGCCAAATAGGCCTTTGAGTAGGCGCAATTGGTGTGGCGAAAGCGAGAATTTTCGTATTCTTCCATGCAAAAGGCGCGCACTTCCTGCACCGATTGCAAGTTGCTCGTCATACGCGTCGTAAGGTCAGAAATCTTTTCCTGGGCGCGCAGATTGCGATTCCATACTTCCCTGCCGAAGTAGGCGATGGGAAAGCCGCTGAGAGCGACGAGAAAGAGTAATAGGAGTAGAATCCAGCCATTTGCTTGTTGCAGACATAGATATGTGATGGCAAGGATGGCACTGATGAGCATGGCCGGTCGCTGAATGAGTTCGTGGGCAATGCTGACAAAACTCACCTGAATTAAATTGGCGTCATTGAGGGCGCGCGATACGAGATGTCCCGCCTGAGTTCGCCGAAAAAATGCCAGTGGCAGTCGCTGCAACTTCTGAAAGATGTTCAACCGAACGGACATGAGAATTTTCTGCCCGAGAAAGGCCAGCAAGCAGGTGCTAAAATAGCCGGATATGGACCGCAATCCCATGAGAAAGATGGGTAAAGCACAGTAGAAAATGAGCAGCAAACAGGATTGATGTTCCTCGGAAAAAACATGTTGGGCCACGGATTTCAGCAGTACGGGGACGCCGAATCCGCTCAAAAATCCAGACAGAATCCCAAAGAACAACGTACCGATAATCTGCCAGCGGCAACGACGCAAGTCGCCAACATAGCGCAACATACTCCGATAGCCGCAGCGCATACTCGAACTATCCGACTCACGCACTTTTTGCTCACTATTTTCTTCCATCGGCTATAGGCCGTACGCGAGAGTGCAACCAAAGTAAACTCAATAAACCGCCGACGCCAAAAATTTGCCTCCAACCATTGCCGGACTCGCCGAAGAGGAAGATGCCGAAAAGTACGCCGAAAAGAATTGGTAAATTATTGGCAATAAGCAATATGCCCGCTGAAACCCGCCCGATGCCACGATTCCATAGGTAGTTTCCAATGCCGCTGCAGAAAATTCCCAAAAATAGCAATATGGCCAGTTGTTTCCCTTGCCAGAGAAATGGTTGGGCCGGTGTGACGGCGGGAATTAGGGCGGATGCGACGAGAAGGGGAGGCAGTGACCCGAGATACATCCAAAAAAGTGCGGAGCGATCGGCGAGTTCGGGATGTGACTGCTTCAAACGAGCATATAACACTTGGCCGAGAGCGTAGGCGCCATTGGCTAACTGGCACTCCATGGCACCGCGGAAATTGCATGCGCCCAAGGATGTTCCTCCGAAGGAAAATGCGGCAATGCTCACGGCCCCAAGGGCAAAAAAAAGATTTTGCCAGGGATTCCGCCGCCCCAAAAGATCCGCAAAGAGACCCACATAAATTGGCGTAACGAGGCCAAGTAGCGCCACCTGATGGCTTTCCAAGTGAATGAACGCGCTCTGGTAGAAATAGTACATGATGCCAAATTGCACGGCACCGGCTACCATGCACCTGCCCCGCAACCCAACGCTCGATCCGTTGGCGGCAAATGGCGCGAAGAGGAATGTGCCGATGACGCCAAACAGCAGGCTCATCGCCGTTGCCGTCGCAAATTCCATCGCCATGCCATTGATCCCGTAGGAAAATCCCCAGAGCAAAGCTGTCAAAAATAATTCAAACACGAAAAATTAGCTGTACTGCGGAAAATTTTTTGCAAGTTTTCTTGAAAATTTTGTTGCAAAACGCAATTTTTTTCCAAATGAAGGAACGATATGAATGTGGAGCAGGCATGCCGGTTTATAGGTATAAAGGAACCGGCAGGAGATGATGCTAAGTATTACGACCATGCACTAACGAATGGGATCAAATTTTTCTATCTCGGTCTAACTGGCAGCGGTCCAGCGTTTTTTATTTCGGAAGCGCCTGACAATATGTCCGGTCGCAAAGTTGACGAAATCGCGATTTCCCATATTATTGCTAATAATTTTCACGGTCAATCCAATGTGAAATTTATGTTATTTGGCAAAACGGGGATGCGTGTGGTGGACCTGCCAGCGCCGCCATCAACTGTCATGGAATATTTATTCCATACCATCGCGACGACGGCCCTCGGAGCGGCTTTGGCGATCTTTCGTGAACCTAGCGTCCAGGTGATCGCAAATCTCTTACCTTGCGGTTTCCTGTCTGCCAATGCGCTTTATGCTTTGATCCTATTCGCTTTCTTTGTCGCGGCCTACGCAATGTATTACTACGATCCCATACGGATAGCTCAGGCTTTTTAGCTGCTAACCTATGTCCATGTCCTCCGAGACCATCGCTGAGGGGAATGCGTTTTGGCCTCGATGTTGGTTGTTTTCTCGCGGAAAATATTCTTGACAATGGGCGTGAAAGGGGAAGTCTCCGCAACGCCGGGATGGTGGCAGTAGCTCAGTTGGCCAGAGCACTGGATTGTGGTTCCAGGGGTCGCGGGTTCAAGTCCCGTCTGCCACCCCACACTCTTGGATGGATCTTGCTGTTGTAGTTATTCCGCTTTGCGTTGGCGTGATGTTGGGGCGAGGAGCCCCAGAGCGTCAACACGAGTGTGAATGACTATAGTTCGGCCTGCTTGTTGCCCCCGTAGAAGCAGCTTTTGCCTTTCTGAGCATGATGTCGTAGTGTGTGCAGGATTGTTTGACCGAAAATTTTCCCTTTGTCAACGGTCCTTTGCCACAACACCCACACCTCTCCAGGAACATCTCGATAGTGCTTGCTGTGGCTATTTTTGCAGCATCAGGTGTTCGGTCCACGGCTGAAAAGAGCAGCACATTCTGTGGAAAAAGTCCCATCTGGACGGCAAGTTTGCACTGTCATCGAGATCGCAAAATGATTGGCTGCTAAATTCCTATTTAGACCGCAGTGACCTCTTACGGCGTCAACCATTAATTCAGGGACAGGAGCACCAATAATTGCGATGCATCTTACGCTGCCGTCTTGCAATACGACTATCTCATTGCGTCGCAATCCCTGTACTGACCCATAAAGTCCACTCATGCTGCTAGAAACAGCGTCAAGCGGGATTTCATCACAGCGTATGGAAGGAGTTTCTTTGCCTGCATAGGCAGGCAATGGCCCTTCGGCACGATCCAGAAAAGACTGACAAGTACTTAGATTGCACAGTATGACCGACGCTTCCCCTTGCGTATAGCGATACTGTGCCATCGCACTAAACACATTAATTATTCTTTCATGAAGAAGACATTGGTCCGGACACGTCCTCTTCAACACTCTGCATATTCTAAAAACCTGCTTCAGGAATGGCAAGTCGGCAGTGCCATCATCACCTATTCCTGGGTCAAATCTGCAGATCGTTCCGTCTGACACATTTTCGATAATAGCTATCGGAAATTCATGCCTATCTATGTCAATAACAATGGCACTGCGTGCAGCAATCATCTTCCGCAAATCCTGTGCCTCCTGTGTTTGTACGAAAGCTTCAATGGCTCCCGGTTCCTCAAAGTCACGTAAAGCAACAGATGCAGCAAAATCCCTAAGACAATTTCTATCAAATGGCAGATGACCCGCTTCGGCGTCATAGGCGGCCACGCAGTATTCTCGAAAAGCAATTAAGTCACTATTGTAGTATTCCTTTTGCGATGGATCACTCATGGCAATGGCGGACAATAAATCTGGAAGCAGCACATAGTCACGGACCTGCAGTTCGCTCACATGCCACAAGACGGGCAAAACATAATGTGCATTTTCGGATCGCAAAGCCGCTATGATGCTATTCGTCAATTCTTGGCTCTGATGATTAAGTTCGTTGCCATAAATAAGATCTTCACCGGGGAAATAGGACCAATGTGGAACTGGGAAAGGAAATTGCCGCCGATCGAGGAGGTGCAAAGCCAGCAAAATGTGGACATCTTTGGCACGGAGATTATTAGGGTCGGCGGAAATGCGCTGCACCACTTGCCGATGCAAGGCCAGCATGTTGGCGCTGAATGTTTTTGGGAGTTCTTCCTCCGGCGGAATTTCCCGTTCGCGCCCGTGGTGTATGATGAATATTTTACCCTGTCTTATGTCTTTGCTGAAAATGCAAAAGAAAAACGCGTAGATCCATACGAATGGACGTGGACAATTCGTTATTGCGCAGACAAACGACATGCGTTGCAGCAGCGTCAATACGCCCGTGTCAACGAAAGCGAGCCCGCTGATATCCGTTGCGGCAAAGTGCGAATGATCCGTCCACCAATCCAGAAATCTGTCAGCGGCGCGACCGACGGGCGTCTCGTCACGGCACAATTCATCCACCACAACGTACCACTGTCTTGGCTTGCGTGAAAGAAGTCAATGACAAATTTTGCAATCGTCGCGGCGCCGGCGTTGGAGATTTCGAATTTACACACAAGACATATGTTTCTTTGGGGTTCGAGCGGCACCCCAAGATCCGCTAGGAATAGGAATGTCCCGCATAGATGGCGCGCTTCCCGAGATATTTCTCAATGCGAAGCAGCTGATTATATTTTGCCGTGCGGTCCGTCCGCGAAAGGGAGCCTGTTTTAATTTGTCCGGCACCGGTGGCGACGGCAATGTCCGCGATGGATGTATCCTCGGTTTCCCCGGATCGGTGCGAAATAATTGTGCCAAACCCCGAACGCTGGGCAAGAGAAATCGTTTCCATGGTTTCGCTGAGCGTGCCAATTTGGTTCACTTTCACGAGGATGGCATTGGCAGCTTTTTCCGCGATTCCGCGCGCCAGATATTTTTGATTTGTCACAAAGAGATCATCGCCAATGAGCTGCACTTTCTGTCCTAATTTTTGCGTCAGCAACTGCCAGCCGGCCCAATCATTTTCGTCGAGTCCGTCTTCGATGGAAATAATCGGGTAACGCGAGCACAGGAGAGCATAGTAATTCACCAACTCCTCCGCCGTGCGTTCGGATTTGTCTGATTTTTTGAACACGTAGAGGGAACGGGTTTTGTCATAGAATTCCGACGCGGCGACATCCAAAGCCAAAAAAACGTCCCTGCCGAGCTCGTACCCCGCTTCCCGAACCGCCCGGGCAATGACTTCCAGTGCGGCATCGTTAGATCTAAGGGAAGGCGCAAATCCACCCTCATCGCCGACGGCCGTTGAAAAGCCGCCAGCCTTGAGCACTCTCTTGAGGGCATGGAAAATTTCCGCCCCCATGCGCACCGCTTCCGAAAAATTTTTCGCACCGCGCGGCACGATCATAAACTCCTGGAAATCAATGGGAGCATCGGAGTGTGCACCGCCGTTGAGTATGTTCATCATGGGGACGGGAAGTATGCGTCCGCCGATTCCGCCAAGATACT
>JAITFC010000026.1 GCA_031281635.1 Puniceicoccales bacterium
AATCGCGCTAATGCGAGCTTGTTCGTAGGCAGAAAAAGTTACATTAATGTTTGGATTATTTCTATCGAAAGCTCCATCTTCCAATATGTACTCGCGTCTTTCCTGTTCGTAGGCAATGCGCAACACGGCTCCAGGCTCCAGCGTGAATGTGCTATCTTCGTTTTCATACACATTATCACTTGCGCCGAATATCGCTCCGTTGTGCAGAGCCATCGTGCCATTGCTTACGGTGGTGTTGCCAAAATACACATTCGATTGGAACCAATCAAACAGCACTGTCCCCGTCTGCCTCGCCGCCCATGTTCCAAGACCGTTGATTTCCGGGTCGCCATCCTCTGCCGTCTTTTCCGCCAGCGCGCCGTTAATGCGAATTATGAGATTTGGATTATCAACATTGCTACTTATGGGATCGTAGAAGCGCATGAAGTGCACATCGAAAGCGGATAGTGTTACGGTGTCGTTATTGTCATCATTACCAAAACACATTGCATTACTTTGACCACTATTTTTATCAAAATCAACGTTATCCATATTTCCTTGAAAAATCATATCCCCAAATGCCGCATAGACATTCGCCGATTCATCTACGTACACTGCACCGCCAAATTGGCCAGCTTTATTTCCTAGAAACAGGGCATCTCCTTTGCTGCTAAGATTTGCAGCACTTTTGTGGAGATTATCTGCTGCGCATAGCCAATTATACAAAACATATACCGCACCGCCGGATTGTCTTGCCGTGTTTGATATAAATTTAGTATTAGCGATATTGCCAGTGAATGCGGAAATACATAACGCGCCGCCGTCATAATCAGCCTCGTTGTTTCCAAATATCGAACTTAGAATATTGCCTTCAAAATTGCCTTCAAAATAGCCAGCAACATCAATCGCGCCGCCCCACGTTGCCGTATTCCACCTAAATGCCGAATTAAAAATGTCGCCGATGAATGCATTCGACACTTTCACCGCGCCGCCGCACCCTGCCGTGTTTGATATAAATTCTGAATTAGCAATATTGCCATTAATGTTGTTGGCGTATATTGCGCCGCCGTCACTATATTTGTCTACTACACCATTTTTAAATGACAGCCACTCAGCGCCTGCGAATATCGCATTGCCATCGGTCTTGTGAAATTTAAAAAATGACCACGTACTACCTCCGTCTAATATTGACAGAATTTCACCATTATTCGAAGGTACGCCGAGCAACTTCCAGTTATCATCTGATATTTTCACCGCATCAGTGAAAGTGTAATTTCCCGCATTAAAAGATATAGTTTTATTGCCTTCGTCAACATTGCAACCATTTGGACGATCCCATGAACTTAGATCGACACCATAGGATAGTCCGGAAAAGCATAAAAACGTTCCAACTAAGCACAAAAAACGCCTATAAATGGAGCATCTCGCTGTCATCTGTAACAATTTCACCCGAAGAGTTGGGCGATGCAAGGAAAAAATGAAAAAAATTTACGAAAGGTACGGAATTAGTTCGTTGGGCGGTAAATCTCTGGTGGCTAATGCCGATTAAAGCTTGGCGTGCATCCAGGAACGTGTCATTGGTGGATTTATGGATGATAACCGAGGCCGGAGTGGCTGTTTCAAGTCAGGTTTACGTCAATAAAAATTTTTGGCAGAATTTTATGAATAAATCTTTTGACTTTTCCGCGAGCCGTCGTAGGAGCCATATGTGACCAAGAGGATTCAGCTCTACAACACGTTGACACGGAGCTCGGAATTTCTGGACTTCCAGCGGTCTGGGATTGGGGTGTATTGTTGCGGACCAACGGTTTATAATTTCGCGCACGTGGGAAATTTCCGCACTTTCACCGTCGTCGACCTGCTCTACCGAGTTTTGAGATGCGGTGGATACGAGCCAAAATTTGTGCGCAATATTACGGACATCGACGACAAAACTATCAGCGGCGCACAGAAGTCCGGAGAAACCTTGCTGGTACACACCGAGCGTTGGACGAAAATTTTTCACGACGATTGCAGGGCGATGAACCTTGCCGTTCCCACCATCGAACCGCGGGCGGCGGCTCACATAGACGAGCAGATTGCACTCATTGTGAAGTTGTTAGAGCGTGGAGCGGCTTATGTGCGCAATGGCTCCGTTTATTTTCGTGTGGCTGCCTGCAAAGACTACGGAAAACTGTCGCGAGTTGGTGAGAGAGAATTGCTTGTTGGGGATGGAAATGATCCAGAAAAGGAAGCTGCCGGGGATTTTGTTCTATGGAAAGCGTGGAAGGAAAGTGATGGGGCCGTGGCCTATGCGAGTCCCTGGGGAAAGGGTCGACCGGGCTGGCACATCGAATGCAGTGCAATGGCATTGAAGTACTTGGGGACAAATTTCGCCATACATGCCGGCGGCATCGATCTCTGTTTCCCGCACCACGAAAATGAAATCGCTCAAACGGAAATGGCGACGGGGGAGTCACTTGCCAAATTATGGTTCCACGTAGCTCATCTGCGCATTGGCGGGGAAAAAATGTCCAAAAGTCTTGGCAATCTTTACACACTCAACGACATACGCACGATGGGCTACGATCCTCCTACTCTGCGCTACGCACTTCTTTCCGGACACTACAGGCAGCCGCTGAATTTTTCAACGGAATCTCTGCGATCCGCACGGAGCGCGCTGGGGAGATTGGGGCAGCACGGCGCTCGTCTGCGAAATATCTGTGCGCAATTGCCACCACCGGCCGAAAAATTCACAATTTTCGAAGCGGTCTGGGATGCGTTGCTCGATGATTTACATGTTCCCAAGGCACTTGGACTGCTGTTTACGCATTTGCAGAATGTTGCGGAAAAAAATTTTACCGCAACGGAAGCGCGGGAGGAACTAGCAGAATGGCTTCGTTTTGAAGAGGTTTTCGGCTTTCCTATGGTGCAAAAAGAAAATTATAGTGCTGATATTCCCGAAGAGATTCTGTGTATTGCCGAGGAACGGAAAAAAGCACGAAACGCCAAGGATTTTACCAGGGCGGATGTGCTGCGGAAGGAATTGCTGGATCGCGGCTGGCAGGTGAAAGATAACGCGGATTCCTACGATCTGACAGCCGTTTAAGTGGTATGGCGGCGCCGACGCCACATTGCCAGTTGCTGCGTCCTGCCGTAAGGCATAGAAAACACGGTAAAAATTCGTTCGAAAATTGTCCAAGTTGTTTTTCTCACAGCCTCTAGTTTGCGCTTAAGCCAACTTCAACAGTGCTCAATTGGATTCAATGTAAACTACATCTTTTTCGTTTATTTTTGCCAATTTTTTCGCTAAACTCCAGTTTGCATTTTTCGTCACGTTCCTCGTGGCAAAAGATATTTTTTTACGAAATTCGAGCTTTTTCAGGGGTACGGCACACTCTTCTTAGCTAAAAAAATTCGCAAAGTTATTGACAGACCGGGAACGCGTGTTAAAATTAAATGGGTGGAATGTATACATTTCACTGATATGTCCGTAGGTACATATTGCGCTTTCAAAAAGGAGCACTCGCGACATCAGGACGCTAATGTCTCTGCCATAAAAGCGATACTGGAAGCAGATGGGACGGCTCTTGTGCAGCGGGAGCGGCATGTGCCAACTGAGATCTAGAGGCTGTCGTCAAA
>JAITFC010000084.1 GCA_031281635.1 Puniceicoccales bacterium
CGGTGGAGCAATATATTCAGCTGTATTTACCGGCGATATTGCATGTTCTCTGTTTTGTAAAAATAAAGCATCCAAACACGGTGGTGCCATATATATTAAAAATTTGTTCATTGGATGTATTAGCAATTCGTTGTTTATAGATAATCTTTCACGTATTAACGGCGGCGCGCTTTGCCTGTCTAGCGATTGGTTGTGCACAGCGGAAAATGTCAATAAACATGCGGAAGATCCGTGTACCATTGGAGATACGCTATTTCTTCACAATAAATCCGGCGGCCATGGTGGTGCGATATGCTGCTATAATTCGGCGGATGTTTATGCGGCGCATGGTGATGTAATTTTCCAGGGGAATATGCATGGTGTCGAATTTGACGAAAACTGGGACTCGTCAGGAGGCACTAGTAATGCGATGCATTTCGGCAATCGAAATGGCGGAAATATTATCACGCTAACAGCTTTTGACGATCATGCCATACGATTTTATGATCCGATAAGTACTGAATATTCTCCGAACGGTCTCTCCATTCGCATTAACGATTGTGGCGTGTGGCCGAATAGGCAAACTGGCATGGTGTTGTTTGATAAATGTCAATCGGTTTTATACTTTAGCAATGTTAGTGTGAATGGAGGAATTGTCGCTCTGCATAACGGGGCTAAGTTTGGCGCGTGTTACGATGACGGAGAGGCGTTATCGCTAACAAATGGCACGTTCACACTTCACGAAAATGCAACATTGCGCATAGCCTACGAACAGGAGCGACGGAAATATGTACTGGACGATGGGATTTTCGATAGGAGCGATCCTAGCAAAATCGAAATTGAGCTGCCTGCGTACTGTGGCATTGTTCAAACTGCGATTCCTCCGATTTACAGTGGTGTTAGCGAAGTTTATGCGAAGCAGTTAGATTTAAATGGTAGATTGCATTTCGTAATTCCGTCCAACATAGGAGATGGCGCAGTCCTTCTGCATACTCCTGGTCTTGTAAATCTTGACGAGAAAACGACTTACGTAACATTGGAAATGTCAAGTAGCGATTCTCCGATAGAAATTGGACAGAGCGTCGTCCTGTTGCATTCGAGTTTCGGCGAGGGCTTCCCTGTGCCGTCAGACGGGAGAAGCACTGCTATCACTGGCAGTTGCTCCAATGCAAACACCGAAGCATATATTGCAACACCCATCACATTTGGAGTTGCTAGCATTGGCGGCTATTTATTCGACATTAACATTAGTGATAGCGGAAAAGATATAATTGCTACTTTGAAGTCTGAGATAAAACCGAGAACGATTGTTTCTCCGGCAATGCAAGCTATAACAAACTGCCGTTCAGCTGGATTATTACTAATTAATCATAGCGTTGAGGTTGCCTCGTCGCTCATGCGGGAAAAGCGTTCGGCGTTGGACACAAATTTGAGGCGGGAATCGGCGTGGGCACCATTTTTCGTACCTTTCTCCATCGATCACAGTATCTACGAAACAGGCATAAACTCTTCACTGCGAACGCATGCGCTAACATTTGCCGGGGGAGTGATGGGGGAAGCGCGACTGAAGGACGGATTCCTGCGCTTCGGAGAGTTTTTCGACTACGGTGTGGACCGCTATCGCAGCACTAATAACTTCGCCGAGAGCGAATTCGGGCCAGCAGGATCGATTTCAGGGAAGGGGATGAGTCACAGTTACGCCGTCGCGACCATTTTACGCGTGGATTTTGACGGAAACGATTGGGGTTATGGCTATTGCGAGGGTGCTTGCAAAATCGGTGGACTGTCGAGCAAATGGGAAAGTGGAGACTTGGTTGACGCGGGTCGAAGCGCTGATCATAAAACTTCTAGCCTCGTCTGCGGCGGATACTTAGCATTTGGGTACGTGCTCAATGATGGTGCCCCAACGGCCGTGGATATCGGCGGAAAGTGCTTCTGGGCACACCATTCCGGAGGACATGTGACATTTGTAGGAAAAAATGTTCTGTTTTTCAATGCGGCCGATTCGCTCCGGCTGAGACTTGGCATAAGTACTTCCAAGGCAAGAAATGAAAATTTTTCGCTACGTCTTGCGGCGGCATTTGAATGGGAATTAGACGGCGAATCCCGGGCGATGGCGCACGGCTATCCGCTTCCCGTATCGTCATTTAAAGGAAATACCGCCATCGGCGAAATGCAGCTCAGCTGGAAGCCATCTGATCAGAGTGGCCTTACGATTGACCTGGGAGGTCGCGGATATTTCGGTGTACGGGAAGGATTTAGCGCGCACATTCAGCTATCCGTTGACATATGACATTTTTAGGGTCTAGGGCGAAAGACGCGGCAATCAGGCATTGGTGTAATGGTCTATTTCTTCGCGTAAGTCCCCACACATAAGCATGTTACAAATATCTTCCGGCGGTCGACTTTCGTAGAGAATTCCGCAGAGACCTTCTAAAATTGGCGCACGTATGTTTTTCGCGTGGCAAATTTCGCGGAACCCTTTCGCAGCCCCGTAGCCTTCGATGGTTATTCCTTCACGAGCAATGACTTCCGCTTTTTCTCCGCGACCGATGCGCAGGCCAAAACTGCGGTTACGGCTCCACTCGCCGCTCCCCGTAGCCACCAAATCTCCGAGTCCGCTCAATCCGTAGAAAGTTTTTTCACAGCCGCCCAGCGCCGTCCCAATGCGCGTTAGTTCGGCCAACATGCGGGTCAGAAGCGCCGCCCGGCCGTTGTCGCTGCCGGCAAATTGTTCGGCGATGCCCATACCGATGGCGTAGGGATTTTTGAGAGCGCCGCCCAGTTCAACACCGCGTAAGTCATTGGTGCGGTACACTCTAAAAAGATGAGAACTGATGAGTGCCTGCATTTCGCATAATTTTTCGAAATTTTTCGCGAATGCCAGGACGGCGGCGGTCTGTTTACCCTGGGCCACATCGCGGGCGTAGGTTGGGCCAGATAGTGCGCCAACATGATGCCTTGGAAGTAGTTGCGCAATTGCATCCGACGGCAGTTGCCGTGTTTCCGGTACGAGTCCCTTGCAGAGAGAAATGATAGGCGGATAGCTATTGTCTTGCGTTGCAGCAGTATTGATGCGCTTGCAAAATTCTATTACGCCAGCCGTTGCACACCCAAGAAACACCGCTGCGGCGTCCTTTAGCGTTAAATTGGCGGATACGTGGATATTAGCGGGGAGTTGAAAGCCAGGAAAATGTGCGCTATTTTCCCGCGTGCGGGCCATTTCCAAAGCTTGTTCTTCCCGTCGTAGCACCAAAAGCACTTCATAGCCAAGTGTTCCCAAATGCAATGCCAATGCCGTGCCCCAGGCCCCAGCGCCGAAAATAACAAATTTTTTCATTTTTTCTCCCGAGGAATTTTCTCCTGCCACCACTGCATAGCTACGCCGGCGCAAAAACTCCGCAAGTGCATTTTGAACCACCACGCGCCGCAAAGCAATATGGGTTTGTTGTTGAATATCAAATAGTTAAAAGTATCTTCGTTAAAATGTATTTTTTTTCTTGCATTGGCGAAGCTTTCTAATAAAGTAATTTTATGGGCCAGTCGGCAAGAAAATCGAAATACAATAGAAGCTTCTTTGGGCTTCTTTTGCGTTTAATCGGGGTGTTCACATGCTGCACCAGTAGTACGGCATTGACAGTCGCGGAAATCGACGACATAAGTAGCTTCAAGTACGGCGAAGTTGATTCTAATGCTGGAATTATCCGTTTCATGGATGAAAGATATTGTTTCAACGCGAAAATAACACTTACGGATAACGCTTGGAAATTACTCGGAGCTCCATTGTGCAATGGCGAAATTACAACGCGATTAGCTGCAAAACAACAAACTCCATTTTTCACTTTTAATCTTAGCGACAATAAAATTTCGCTTGAGACCATAGAGCGAATCTCGTTTTACAATGGCAAAAACTCTAGTGCTGTTAATAATGCTGTCTGCGGAGGAGCAGTAAGTTCCTATGGCATTAGTGGTTGCATCAGGGATGTAGTATTCAAAAACAATCTCGCATCTGCTTCCGCACAACATAATGCGTACGGCGGAGCGATATATGCAAAAAGCATTACCGGAAGGATCATTAATGCAACATTTGATGGCAACACTGCTACTTCTGCATCTGCAAAAAAAGGATATGGTGGCGCAATATTCACCAATGAATTCAATGGCGACATTATTTGCTCAAAATTCATAAACAACACTGCCTATGATGGTGGTGCAATATGCGTCCAAGGTGCTGTTACCAATAATAATGTATTTAATTGCGACATTTGCAGCTCACTTTTTCGTGAAAATAGAGCTAATTGCGGCGGTGCAATATATGCCAATACAGCATCTCTTATTGGCAACATCATTGACACGATGTTTATTGGCAATATGTCATCGGAAATGAACGGCGGCGCAATACGTGTCGACAAATCTTTTATTAGTAACATTTGCAGCTCAATGTTTATTAGTAATTTTACTGCAAAAAACAATGGTGGTGCGCTATTTATAGAAGATAACTGGCTATGCACAGTTCGCGATCTAGACAGATGTGCAGCAAATCCTCGCAGCTATGGAGATACACTGTTTTTCGGCAATAAAGCGAATAAAGAAGGTGGTGCAATATATGTCGGCAATTCGGCGAATATATATGCGGCATTTGGCGACATGATTTTTCAAGGCAATTTGTGTGGCGTTACATTTAATTCCAGCGTTCCAAACCCAGATACCGGCAGTCGCAATGCGATATATTTTGCGGGAGACATAGGCTATGAAGTCATCGCACTAGGAGCTTTTGATGAACATGTCATACGCCTCTATGATCCAATATCCAGTGTAGGTGGAAAACATCTAAAAATTCTCCTTAACGACACAACAGTCTGCCCGGAACGGAATATGGGAACGGTGTTATTTGACACATTCCAGTCTGCAATGTTTTTCGACAACGCCATCGTGCACGGAGGGACAATGGCTCTCCATAACGGAGCGAAATTTGGAGGAACAAATAATGATGGCGTGTTTGCATTATTACCAGATGCAACATTGCGCGTAGCATACGAACAAGAAAGGCGCACATACACGTTAGCACATAACAGAGATAATAAAGATGATCGACTGCCAAAAATGAGAGTTGATTTTCCGCAATACACTGGCTCGCTTAATGACTACGACGATGTCAGCTGTATTAATGCAGGCGAATTAATTCTAAGCGGCAAGTTGCATTTTGCGATTCCATCAAATGTAAAAAATAATGACACGCTATTACTAACGCCTGGAATTGTGGTTTTGAATAATGAAACAACTCGCGTAACATTGGAAACATCGAAGAAAGGCATGCCATTGGAAATCGGGCAATGCGTTGTTCTGCTATCTTCTACAAATGACGATGAAGATATTCCCGTGAAAGGAAATTGCTCTAACACGACTGCCGCCGCAATCACAAAGCAAAACATAACTTACGGCGTTACAAAGACTAGTGGTTACCTATTCGACATTGCCGTTAGAAACAGCAAACACAAATTGGTTGCAACTCTAGTATCTGAGGTCAAACCAGAAGTTGTCGTTGAGCCTGCAATGCAATCTCTCACAAATAGTTATCTATCAGGTTTATTGCAAATGAATTACAGCGAAGAAATTGCATCAACTCTGGCGCGTTGGCCATATTCTCCAGTGCACAAAAAGAAGCGCAATGTATTTGCGTGGACGCCATTCCTAATGCCGCTGGCCGTCGATCGTTGCACATACGAAACAGGCGAAACTTCTTCGTTGCGAACGCGTGCGACTTCGTTTATCGGCGGGATGATGACCGATGCGCAATTGAGCAATGGCCACCTGCGCGTAGGGCAGTTTTTTGACTGTGGAATAGATCACTATGACAGTAATAACGACTTCGAAAAGACCAAGTTAGAAACGATAGAAACGGTAGCGGGCAAAGGACATAACCATAGCTACACTGTCGGAGCAGTTGCGCGAATGAATTTCCAAGCAAATTCTTTACGGCAAAGCTATTGCGAAGGTTCCTACAGACTCGGTGGACTGGCCAGCGATTGGAAAAGCGACGATCTGCTCGATAACGAGAATCGCCGCGCCGATCACAAAATCTCTAACTTCATTTGTGGTGGGTATTTAGCTATTGGATATGAGGTGGGCGCGAAATCGGCCGTTAGTGCAGATTTCGGCGGGAAACTTCTTTGGGCACATCGCACCGGAGGAAAAGCGAAACTTGGCGGTGAAGACGAAGTATCCTTTGATGCTCTCAATTCCGTTCGCCTAAGATTCGGCGCAAATATCGCTAGCACAAAGGTTAAAAATCTCACAATCCGTCTCGCAGCAGCATTCGAACGGGAAATGTGCGGAAAAGCCAAGGCCACCATAGGTGGCTACTCCCTTCCAGCATCGTCTCTCAAGGGGAACAGCGCCGTCGGAGAAGCACAACTGACTTGGATACCGACATCCCAGAAAAATCTTGCCGTTGACCTAGGTATGAGAAGCTATGCCGGAGCACGGGAAGGATTTAGCGGACACATACAAGTCTCTTGGAACCTATAGCCGCCCACGCCCCCATTCGCAGACCCTGGCGACCATATGCCGCCGGGGCATTCAAAAAGATTTCCTAAGAATGTTCCCAAGAAGCTTTCCATGACAAAAGCAGAAAAAATCTGCCTGGGGAATTTTTAGGCCTATCGCAAAATTCTTAAAACTTCTCTTCTTGACTCTCAAACAATGACGCAAAAAATGGCGACAAGGAAGCCAGCACAAGAGAAAGAGAAAAAAGGCCTTTACACATACCACACTCCCTTACTTCGACTCTGGTTCAAGGTTGTTTCGCGTCAATGGGAAAGTGCAATTTTTGTGAATATTTTTGAAAATTCCCCACCAAAAAGCAACCGGCTCCCTGGAGGGGTCCAAAACGGCATTTCGTGGTTCAGAAGAATCTCTACGATTTTCTTGCGAGATTACTCCGCCGTGGCGACAATAAGTTTTCGAATTCCCGCCGGCGATGTGACAACGATGTGACTATAATGTTCCACGGTGATGTCCGTATATTTGCTATGCTCTTCCACATAGACGCGAAAATTGTGTCCATCTATTGGCGTTACAAAGCGCTTAATATCTGCTGGTTCATCCTTGACTATATCATTGCGTGTGTTGAAGATATACACTTCGTTTCCCACAATTGTTTGGTGAGTTAAACCGCTGCGATAGCGGGCTCCAAAGACGCAAATTTTGTCCACGAAAAATTTGCGAGCCAGGTCCTCCAGCGAGAGAGTTGCCGCGCGCTGGGCCGCCGCCGTTGCCTGCGTATCGTAGACGTTCGAGCGGATGTCCCAGGCGCCTTCGCCGTAGAGCACGCGATTCGGACGCACGCCAACACTGTCCGCCGCAGCGGCTAAGACGCGACGGATATCCGCATCGGGATTTGGCCCATCTGCCTCACTCCAGCTAACATTTTCCGCCGTTTCAGCCGCCGCTCCATCCAATGCGCCGATTGCCCTGCGCAACTCATTGCGATATAAGCGCCTGAGCAATAGCTGCACATACCTTTCCTGCCAGTCATCGCCTGCCACATCATCGTGGTCAATGCGCACTGTAAGTCCCTTATTAAGAGTCTTCTCCATGACAGTACTCCCGGAGAATTCAATGCGCTTGAATGCGGCGCCGACGGCTCGGACATCATCTTCTTCGGAGAGAAACATTTCGCCGTTATTCGCCTTTTTAAATTCGAAACGTTTTCCGACATGAACAACGGGCGCAACAAAATTCAGCAATTCCTCCACGTTTTCTCCGTCTTTCCAGCCTACAGTAAACGTTGTGAGAGGTTCGGAATAATTCGCTGTCATGAAGCGCGATTCGTTCGCCGCGCAAATCAGACCTTTTTCATTATTTCCACTATCAAATGGTAACATTTCCATAATTCAATCTTTCCAGTTATTTATTCTGCTACAACAACGGTGGCAAACGGCATGGAAAACGGCAGTATTTCCACAAAATCTCCGGTCCCGGTGGACGACCCTATTGCGATACCAATTTGCAAGTAAGTACCGTCAGTTGCTGGTGTCGTCGTCACATTTCCTTCGGCCGCGAGTACGGGAATGCTGCCCGGAGCAATGGCTCCTAAACTTTCCAGCAGAACCGTTTCATTGCCACCGATAAATTGCACGGCAACGCGCTCCCCTGCAGAAACTTCGTCCAATGAAATTCCAAATGGGTTTTCATTGGCTGCGGATAATTTCACCTTGCCATTAACAAATGTTACGAGACGATTTTTCTTGATGTCAGAGGCGGCAACAAATGTGCACGTTTTTCCGTGCGTGCCCCCGCTGCAATTGGCAAATATTAATTCCATATTTTTCCTTATTTCTAATTTCAGTTTCAACTCTCCGAATAGCAAAAGTTGCCATTCAAAACAGTGCAGGATGACAATTTTTAACGCATTTCCATGCATCGGAGAAATTCTCATTTGCGCTCGACATTCTCTCGCTAACTAAATTCAGCACTTGCTGTTCTTTTATTTTCTTAGAAGAGATATTGCAGGTAATGCGCAGCGAAATGTCCTGGGAAAACACTCCGCGTCCGAAGATTTCCTGAGCAAGGTTGGCTGTGTTTGCTCTGATTGCCGTTGGAGCACTCCGATCCGGTAAAGGCATTTCTCCCGCTTCATCGCAAGCAGCTGGCAATAAAGCCATTGCATCATTATCGCATGGTGCCGTCGAGTCGTCTTCTTCCACATTCACGAACGCCTCCGTCTCAATATTGGGATGATTCGTCAGACCGATGGAAATTAAATTTTTTGGTGCAAAGCGGCCATTGCCAAGGGATTGCATTTCCCAACGCGGAGAAAGGAATTTGAAGTGTTCGTTGGCCAATAATTCCTCGCCGGCCGATGACCATTTCACCTTAACCCACAGGCCATCATCCTTTGCATCAAGGTCTTGCACCCATCCATAGGCGCGCATATCTCCGTGTCCAGTCTGGCCGCAAAAATGCGCATCATCCGGGTGGCCAATGTAGACGGGCACCCCGCGAAATTTTCGAGCAAATCGCTGCATGAGAGAATGAAACGACTTTGTCATTTCCCGGGCCGAGTCCTTCGTCACAACTTGCATCCCGAGACGGTGTGCGTATTCGCCATAATTCACTAATTTGAACCAGTTTTGCGCAACGTTTGCAAAAATTTCGTGTTGATTTAAAAATTCGCCATAAAAACTCTTCTTCATAGAAAAATCCCCCTCCGAATTAGAAATAAATTCCATGCTTAGCAATCGCCTTAGGATTCGCCGCGTTCCACCAAACCAACGCCGAAGCGCTCGCGCAAATCCTGCTCGGACACTTCTATGCCGAGACGCATCAATCGCTCATAAATTTCCAGTTCTTGCAACACGTCGCGGTGCTGTGACGGTCGCAGGCGCACATAGGCTTTAATTGGTTGACGGCCAAATAAATACCCAAGAACATAGCGGTCTACCTGGGCATTCAGCGTTTCCGAAATCATAGCCGCGTCGTCAGATTCCAGCAACGACCGTTCATCTCCCTGCAGCGAAGCACCAACGGCATTTGCACGGGAGAGCGTGGACAGGTCGCCGCCGCACCAGAGAGCTACCATTGCCCGGTCCATGCGGTCGACGAGCACTGGGTAGGGCAGGGCACCTCGGGCACTTAAGTCTATGGCTTGCAAATCACTCCCCACCGTCATCAGGGCGTTAAATTCCGCCCCAAAAGCCTCCACCGCCTGCTTGGCAATTTCCCATTGCGGTGTCCCCGGCATAGCATTTGTAACTCCTTTCACCCCAGGCATTCCGTTGCGTTCACAGTAGACGAGCCAGTCGCGCAATGGAAGATGTTTAAAAAGATAGGCAATGGAGCACGCCTCCATCAGTCCGTCGCCCACTGTGACGAGCCAAGAACCATCCTCTAAGTCTATGCCATCGCGGTCGTTGTCATTTGTCAAAAAGCGTAATTTGCCCGTGCGATTTTCAAAAAACTCCAGGGGCACAAAGCGGAATTCCGCTGAGAGTAACGGCCCGATTGTCTCGGAAATCCTACAACTATCGTGGGAACGGTAGACGATTTCATGGACAGCATATCTCTTGCCAACGGCGTCCATCATTTGCTTAATGAGCAAACTAAACCCACCCCTCTCATTAGCATCTGCAGCGTTTACGCATTGGATGGAGTTATAGAAAAACCGCAAAGCTTTTTGTTGCTGCATTGCATCTTCGCTATTATCCATTGTAAGAATGTCCCATTGCAAGCGAGAGATGGCTTTTTTACGCTTCGATATAACTCCTTGCAGCACGTCGTCGCGTCTCTCTATGGAGCTCCAAATCATGGCAGCACCGCGCAAATTCCCGGCATGAAACGCGTCTAAATGTCTCGTCAGACTTTCCGCGGAAAGCGTGCGGATGGGATTAAAATTCTGCCGCCAAAAGCTAGCTCCACGCAATTGTGAAGTGGAAGATAAAGTTTTCATAGTGATAATTCCATTTTTTAGTTATAACGGACGCAAAACATCGGGAAAAGTTCCTCCAACTTTCCAGCGCAATAAGGAAATTAGTCGTCCGCCAATTTCACGCATTGGTGGATCGAAAGAAATAAGCAAGGCGGCACCGGAGTCGTACGAGCTAACGTGTTGCGCGTTAATGTATTATACAAATGAATTTTCGTAAATGAGAACTCCCCACGATTGCCCGCAAAATAGCGCCCGTGAAAATGCTGAATTTGTTTAGAGTTTACGCCCTCGACTTTCGCCACGGAGGCATTCTACCATGAATTTCTCAGCGTCAAAGTCTTCCACGCCATTCTGTTGCCTCGATTGGTTGCGTTATTTCAATTGGTCAAAGTATTGCGATGGATGGTGGCCGGAGAATTGCGTCGCACGAAAAAATTTCTCCTGGCCCTAAATCTATCAACGGCACCTCACCGCCGATCAAAAATCCATGAAAAATGCTGAAATTCGAACGATTTTGCTCGCCTTTTTCTGAAAAATTCTTCGAATATTCCCGGCATGGGAGAGAAATTGGTGAAATGTGACTGCTGCGGCGCGCCTGCGGTCGTTTGTTTAATGCAAGTTGCCAACGGCAGCACAATGCGCATCAATCTCTGCGCTAACTGTGCCCGCGAACGAGGAGTCATCGACGAATATGGCGCACCGACGGAGCATGTGTTGCAAGAAGTAGCTCTCAAGGCGGCAAACAATTCTCGCGATTTTTTCTCGGGGATTTGTCAAGCTTGCGGCTTCTCCGGCACTCTCTTCCCGGAGAAGAAAAGTTTCGGGTGTCCGCGCTGCTACGAAACATTTAGCCAGCTTTTGGACGCCACACTCAAACGCATGCACTGCGGCACATTGCATAAGGGGAAAGTGCCAGTAGCCCAGGTAATTGCGAAAATGCCGCAGAGTGTTGACCTGTGTTTTTCGAAGGACACGCCGCAAGGTGCCAATGAATGTGGAATGACGGCCATGGATTTGCAAGTCTTGATGGAATATGCCATTGCCCAGGAGCGCTATGAGGATGCTGCACAGCTGCGCGATAAATTGAAGACTCTCACAAAGAAGAAGTGCCACCCCAAGAAAAATAAGTAACAGAGTGCTTTAAAAATTTCCTAAGAAAGATTTTTCAAAGCGCTTAGTAGGAATCAAAAAGTCAAAAAGCAGGTGATAAGTAATCCTACCGCGCCGATTTAATGAATCACCGTGATATCGATCCAATCGAGTGTTTTTAGACGACAAATTTTAAAGCTATGCAAAATTCTAACTGCAAGACACAAGACAACTTACCAATGATGACCACATCTTTGTAAGCACCATTTATTGGATTTGCCGGACGGGAACGCCACGGCAAAATTTTTACTTGCGTGCCATGGAGGTTGGGAAAATACGCACAGACGCTTTTGCCGGAGGCGAGATGCGAGTATGTGGAAAAAATTTTACGAGTTGACTACAAAAAATGCTGGAACAACTCCATAAAAAAAGACGTTCGAAAAGATTTTCCTTTGACAGGTCGATAGCGATGTGCTCCGTCTAGCTTGACGTAAAATTTCGTCGGAAAATAATTCAAAGGAAGCGGCAATGGAAAAGAAACATGACGGAGGCGAGTGGGCGACGGAACTGACGGAACGCGTTGACGTAGAACGGCCTGGGGATAATTTCCCCATTCAACCAGTTGAAACGCGGCCATTGCGCGCCGTGGATCCGGAAATTTTTGGTGCGATGTGCGGAGAACGATTGCGGCAGGAACTTAATCTAGAATTAATTGCATCGGAGAACTTTACATCGCAAGCCGTGCTGGATGCTATCGGCTCAATTTTGACGAATAAGTACGCGGAGGGCTATCCGGGACGCCGGTACTACGGAGGCTGCGAATTTGTGGACCGGGTAGAGCAATTAGCCATCGATAGAGCGAAACAACTATTTGGTGCAGAACATGCTAATGTACAGCCACATTCGGGAACGCAGGCAAACTTTGCGGTTTACACATCTTTTTTGAAACCGGGAGATAAGATTCTAACCATGTCTCTCAGCGAGGGAGGCCACCTAACCCACGGGCACGCTAAGAACCTGAGCGGCATGCTTTACAATGTCTCGTCCTACGGAACGGACCCCAACACTCGGCGCATTGACTACGGGGCTATCGAGCGCATGGCAAATCGGGATAAACCGAGGCTAATTACCGTCGGTGCATCGGCTTATGCACGAGAAATTGACTTCAAACTGGTCGCAGAGATTGCGCACAGCTGCGGGGCACTCGTCCTCGCCGATATCGCTCACATTGCTGGACTTGTCGCAACCGGCCTCCACCAATCGCCTGTTCCGTACTGCGACTTCGTTACTTCCACAACACACAAAACTTTGCGCGGACCACGCGGCGGTATCATCCTCTGCAAAAAGGAGTTTGCCCAAGGAATCGATTCGGCACTGTTTCCGGGCAATCAGGGCGGACCACACATGCATATCATTGCCGCGAAGGCAGTTTGCTTCCTTGAGGCAATGCAACCATCTTTCGTCGAATATCAAAGAAATATCATTCGCAACTCTCGAGCCCTCGCAAAGACACTCGCAGATTTCGGCATGGAACTTGTGGCTGGAGGAACGGATAACCATTTGTTACTGTTGGATTTGCGCAGTAAATTCCCGGAAATGACCGGACAAATGGCGCAGAAAATTTTGGGTGCGGCAAATATCACGGTGAATAAAAATACCGTTCCCGGAGAGACGCGCAACCCATACGATGCTAGCGGATTACGCATTGGCACACCGGCTGTAACCACCCGGGGCATGGGTGAAAAAGAAATGCGGAAAATCGG
>JAITFC010000055.1 GCA_031281635.1 Puniceicoccales bacterium
TAATTTTATCCAAGCGGCATCCGGAATATCATGCCGATGTATGTCTTCGTTTTCCATCGTCCTCGGATGTTATTGTATGTTTCCAGATGTCAAATGCTTATTTGACGACAGCCTCTAGAAAAAAATTTTAAGTCTACATGTCTTCCAGTGGAAGAGCATCGCCATCAGATAAAATGCGCAGTATTTCCTCGGCAGCATCATCCGGCAGTTCATTCAATAAATTAACTATTGCACGGATATCACGTGTTTTTCTCGCATTTTCAATGACTTGTAGAAAATGATCTCCGTCAATATTCGAGACATCATCCAGGACTCTATCAAGTAAAGTTAATATCCTTTCGCGCGGCAGTGTTAAAAGTCTCTCGCAAAGAGAAAATCGAGTATCGCCGCGGATCAGAATGGCGTCATGAGGGGCTCTGGTGTTACCATTTTCGAGATACACCGAGACTTCTTCACTATGAGAGCAGATTAATGTCAGGAGAAATGCTCGCGCATCACGTGTAAAGTCGTGAGTGAAATACACTAATCCGCATGTGAACATGAGACATGCCCAGTGTAAAAGACGTATTTTTAATGGACAAACAAAATCGGTGCGATGTACTATTTTTAGTTTCTTCGTATTGCATTTCTTCAACACCGTGACCTCGGAGAATCGATCAATGCTCAATTCGTAAGGAGTGACGGTATACGCAAGAAACCGTGAAGAGCTGTCCATTAGACGACCAATGCCCATGCTTGGTATTCTACTCGCATTTTCAAAAATGTCCATAAAAAAACTTTTGAGCAATTTCGTTGACATGCCCGGTGAATGGGCTTAAAATCGTGGTATGGGTGTATACTGTTTCGGTAATGTGTTGCATGCTACCCATGTGGTATTTCAACAAAGATGCGCGAATCCCTCGACAAATCCCCAAGAACCAACGACGCCTCCTCCAGCGGACCGGCTAGCATTTAGACTCGAGGGAGAGAGAAACAACTGGACTTTAACCCCCACAGAGGGAGGTTTCAAAAATTTTTTTCATGCAGAAAAAGTGCTGCATGGTGAAGGATTCATAGCATGCTGCAGCGCAGCTTTGGCGGCCATATATCAGTATGGCATTTGTGGATGCCGCTCAATACGCTACATAATTATGAACCTGCCACCACCACCTCCAATAGAGCTCGACCACGAGAAAATTTTGGGATATCACGGGGTGCTGCAGAGGCAGTGGAATTCTTCGTTTAACGCTGCGTGTGGTGCGGTGGATGGCGATGTAGATCGTTTGGCGGGAATTTTTCAGATTCAAGAACCCCAAGGAACGTTGGCGCAGGCCATGAGTAGTAGATGTCCGCCGACCACTTGTGGGGTGGCCTTTTACCAAATAGACAGAAAGGCTGTCGAACCAATAATAGCCATGGCACACAGCGTATGCACACCTGTTCTGCTTGTTTTTAAGCCAAATTACGATGAGACCATTCAATGTTATTCTCTTCCAGCCAGTCAGTATGCTAGTGCAAATAGATTTATTGAAGATGGCGGTATCGTTATTAGCGTTAGTAACGAAAGTACGGCAGCCGCAGCAAGCGCTTACGGATTTACATTCGACCCAATCACAGGAACAGCCACAAGGAGAACATTGAGCGGTGTTGTTGAACGTATCACCTTCATGCATCGCCAATTAAGCGATAACCCTAATGCCGCAATACCATCCATCGAGGACCTTAATGATGAATAGTAAAAGTTTTTAAAAAACAAACAAAAGAGGACACGCGACCAAGTTTATCAATCTCCTTGGGACTTGTACGGAATGCCGCAAAAATCTCTAGGATGGGACCGATAGCTCCCAAGAGTACAGTACGCCGAGCAGCCTTACATCCAAGAGCCTCTAGCTCTAAGAACTTTGCGCGACCTCGGCTGCCTTAGCCGCAGCAAAATGTTTTTTTGTCCGCACATAATCCACATCGAGCATGCCATAGATTTTCACGTCGAGGAAGCGCCCTTCTTTCCAATGGCCTTCTCGCCAGCAGCCCTCCAACTGGAAGCCCACCTTTTCAGCCACGCGTTGCGACGCCTTATTTGCCACCATGTGTGTAAGTTCCAAGCGATGCAAACGCAACGTATCGAAGCAGTACTGAATAACGCGCCAAACAACTTCTGTCATCAGCCCGCGGCCCCAATACTCTTTGGCAAGCCAGTACCCTATTTCTCCTTTGCGGTGATACTGATCTCTGGTCAAGCTGATGATTCCGATGGTTTTATTAATTTTGGGATCCACTATCGACCAATAGATGCAATGCCCAAGAGGCGCCGCCAGAACATTTTCCAGCCATGCATGAACTTGTTGTCTTTGAATTGGATAGGTGAAAAATAGAAGAAATTCCGTCACCCCACGCTCCGCCATAAAATTGACTATGTCATCTTCGTCGTCCGCTCGCAGCACGCGGAGTTTCAATCGTTCAGTCTCCAAGTCGACCGAATCCGTCTCTAATTCAACCATCACACAATTACTAACAAATACGATGGATTTAGCAAGAAATTTTCATCAGAAATTTTTTCTAACACGAATCAGCAACAGAGCAATTTTGGCTTTCGGAAAAAAAATGTTGACAGGTCCGGCGCATTCTCCGAGAAGGCGGTGACCTGGTGAAGTTGTATGGCCCTTTTTGGCAAGCCAAAGTATTCGACGGTTTCCGTCAAAAAGCGCGATATCCCGTCCAATTTGTTTACCAAATGCCCCGTCTCTGGCGAAATGGTCTACAACAAAGATTTGCAAAAAAATTTGCACGTTGTGCCCGGCAGCGGCTACCACTTTCCACTGACGGCCACGGAACGGTTGCAGATGTTGCTTGATCCGGAGACGTTCGAGGAAATGGATGCGGGATTGTTGACGGAAGATCCGCTGCAATTTATGGAACTGGTTTCCTATCGGGAAAAAATTTCTGAAAATCGCGCAAAAACTGGCATGGATGAAGCCGTTATCTGCGGAATTGGAAAAATTGCTGGTACACCCATCTCTATTGCTGTTATGGATTTCCGATTTCTCGGCGGCAGCATGGGATGCGTTGTCGGAGAGAAAATTACGCGTACCATCGAACGCGGAGCGGAGCGGAGCATGCCCGTGCTAATTTGCTGCGCTTCGGGCGGCGCTCGTATGTACGAAGGCATCCTCAGCCTCATGCAGATGGCGAAAACCAGTGCTGCACTTGCCAAACTCGCCACCGCCAGGCAACCGTACATCGCACTGCTGACAAATCCCACAATGGCCGGTGTCGTCGCAAGTTTTGCCTCTTTGGGAGATATCATTCTGGCAGAACCCGGTGCCCTGATCGGATTTGCTGGGCCGCGCGTCATCAAGGAAACTACGCGACAGGAACTGCCATCGGGATTTCAAACGGCGGAATTTCTCCTCGAACACGGCTTTCTCGATCAAATAGTCCCGCGTACCCAACTGCGACGGCATATCATTCATTTTCTGAAAGCGTTTTCGTGCGAAAAAAATAGATTTCTTCCCACGCGGCAATAGATCGCCTGTCAAGTGTCTTGGGGGTCTTTCACGTCCTACGCAAGGGAGCAGTGGATGACTAACTACCCAAACGTCATAAAAATTTTCGCAATTTTTTCACCGAAGCTTGTGTCAGCTGTCGCACGCGTTCGCCGGTCAGAGAAAAGTGTTTTCCGATTGCATCGAGAGTCTGCGGTACTTTTCCGTCCAAACCGTAGTATCGCGTCAAAATTTCCGCTTCACGGCTAGACAGGCGACGCAGTCCACTTTGCAATGCATGTCGCAGGGATTGAGTGGTTAGTCGTTCTACTGGAGTTGGTTGATCGCGATCGTGGAGCAACTCGACGGGAAGAATGTCTTCCGTTTCGCCCATGGCATAGACCCGACCAGACGATGATTTTCCGATGACGTGGCGCAAAGTCTGCACCTGGGTAATCGGTACGCCGAGATCATTGGCCAGTTCTGATGCGGAAGGTTCACGGTTTAGTAGCGCGCCAAGTCGTTCTTCCGCATCGCGTAACGTACGAAGTTTCCCGAAAATTGTCGCCGGCAAGTTAACCGGTCCGGACTGTTGCGCGATGGCCTTCCAGATGAAGTGTCGGATCCACCACGTTGCGTAAGTGGAAAATCTTGCCGTGTCATGTGGCACATAGCGGTCTATGGCGTGAATAATTCCCAAAAAACCCTCCTGCATGAGGTCTTCCCAAGGGATTCCGAAGCGGCCATAGCGGATGGCAAACTTTTTCACTAAACCACTGAGCGCCAAAATGATTTGACAACGCGCGCGCAAATCACCGGTCTTCGTGCGTTCTAGAAGATTATGTTCCTCTTCCGCACTCATGGCGCGCCCTTCGCCGGGGGCATTGCAGCGTTCCTCCACGGGATTTTTTGTATTGAAAAATTTTTCCCATGCAAACACTTTCATTGGCGGTGGGACGCCTCGAATCGACAGCGGCAACTTTGCACGTGATGCTTATCCCAAATTCACGTGTGACAAAAATTTCCATAGAAGGACGCTTACACTTGAAAATCTGGATTCCTCAGCCCGCTTTGGAAAATCGTGCCAATGAAGCACTTATCCGTCTATTATCCAAAAAATTATCTATTCCACAAAGCTGTTTTCGTCTTACGCACGGAAAGACGTCTAGGCAAAAAAATTTTTCCGTTTCCGGAATTTCCGAGGAAGAATTATTTCTTCGCTGCCAAAGCATGGAAATTGCGCGCAGATAGGAGTGTAAATTTTTTGCGACCAACGAGAGTGTCCAAAAAAATTTAGCATTGTGCACTTCAATTTTAGCGTCTGGGAGCAATCCAGAGTAAAAGGCTGTCGGCGATGAAGTTACATAGGACAATTAGGATGGCGTAGACAAGGACGATGCCGGTGATAAGTGTGTAATCACGATTTCCGATGGATTCGATGAAAAGTTTCCCCATTCCCGGGATGTGGAATACGCTTTCGGCGACAAAAGTTCCGCTTAGAACTGCGGCACAAGTTGGTCCTAGATAGGCAATTACCGGCTGCATGCCATTTAGAAAAATGTGACGCCAGAAAACCTGTACTTCTCGCAGACCTTTGGCGTGGGCTGTGCGCACGTAGGGCCGGGCATATTCCGCCAGCATGCTGCGTCGCGTTAGACGGGCAACAAACGCCGCATGGGGCGCCGCAAGCGTTATCGTCGGAAGAATTTTACTTTTCCAGCCGCACCAGCCCATGGCGTTGAACCAGTGGAGCTTATGGGCAAAAATGTGTCCCAAAACTGGGCCAAGGACAAAAGTTGGGATGCAGATGAGGAATGTGCTCGCGGCGTCGCTCCCACAAAAAGGTTTTCGGGACGCGCGGCAACCCCAGAGGATACCCGTAGAAATGGCCAAAAGCATTGCGTAAGCACCCAATTCGAAGCTGACGGGGAGCGCCCGGAACAGCAATTCATTGACTGACCAACCGCAGTGCCGATAGGACGGCCCGAGGTCTCCGTGCAAAATTCGCGAAATATATTGGATATATTGCCGCATCAAAGGGAGTTGCGGATCGTAATTGGCACGTATTACTGCCTGTGCTTCTCGCGGCAATTCTCGCTCGCAATCAAACGGTCCGCCAGGAACTGCTCGCAGCATGGCGAAAATTGCTGTTAAAACAGCGAGTAATACGGCACATGTCCCTATAAACCTTCGCAGCAATGCAACCGCAATCATCCATCCACATTCCACGAAAATGCTCGCAAGTCGAACGAAAACGTTTCTTGTGCAGCAAAAAATCTCCGTAAAATATTGGACCCATTGCAAAAATCTCAAAATCCGATTGCCAAAACTACTTTTGGGTCGATTTCGCGAAGTTTTGCAGTGAGTCCACTTTATCGCATGGGAGTTGTTTGCACATCATCAATGCGCGTATTGCCTTAGGACTATATTAGCATATTGCTGG
>JAITFC010000075.1 GCA_031281635.1 Puniceicoccales bacterium
ATCCATGCAGATGGCGAAGGTAGACATTGATTTAGTGCGTAAAATTTTGCATCAGAACGAAATAGACGGAGAGACGATTTCGCAGATCCTTGATGATTTGGAGTCGGAACTCGGTGCCGGCGAAGAGGATACCATGCCGCCCCCCCCGGTAAAAAAACAATTTGTCATACTTGTATCTGACCCGGATGGAAAATTTGCCGAGGACATGTTCATGGGATGGGTGTTGCAAATTCCCGAGGAAAAAAGTGCGCAGGAGGTCAATGCAGATCTCATTCGCGCGGCCTACGAATTCAATGCCAGCAAACGCGGCTCCAAGGATCCAGCAAAAACGATCACCGATGTCTGCGAAATTGTGCCGTCGAAAATTTTGCGCAAGCACTCCGTGTGGGTAAAAACCAAAGAGCCAATTCTTGTCATACACACAAATAATAAAGTGCCAACGATTGCCGCCCTTGGAAAAGCCGGAACCACAGCGGCAATCCTTGGAAGTTAGGTCTTTCCCAAAAATTTCAGAAGTAGGTTTTTGGGGGACCGCTTGCCGTTAGCTCGACCAGAGCGCCAACACGAATGTGAATGGCCATATTTCGGTTGAGATTTTGGGTTCCTGAGTTTAGATGGTCGCATTCTTCTTTTCGCGCAGGATCAGCAAAGCGCTGCAAACTAGGCCAAAGAACAGCGCCAGAGCCATGCAGGAATACATGGTGCGATAATTAAATCGGTCGGCCAGTAGTCCGGCAACTAGAGGTCCGATGCCGTTGCCAATGTCGAGTCCGAGAAAGAAAGTAGCCGTCGCGGCGCCAAATTGGTAAGTGTTTGCGCGGCGAAGAGATAGAACTTGCAAACTGCCAAGAAGAGACCCGAAGGCTAGACCGTGCAACACCGCAGCCGTGGGCATCCATTCATGGAACGGCGCACAGACAATCAATTCGTATGCAACGATGTAGATGAAAAATGACGGGAATGCGATGGAAACGGCGCTGAATCGGTCCACCAGGCGCCCGGCGAGCGGACGGGAGAGAAGGACCATGATTGATGAAGAGGTGAAAAATGGCACCGCGGATCGGGCACCCAGTCCCTGGGCGTAGAGCGGTAGAAATGCGGAAATGGATGAGCCAGCGAGACCTACGAGAAGAATGAGGGCGGAAGACGGCAAAGCGGATGGGAAGAGAAACGGCGACGGTTCCGGTGAGGACGGTCTGCTTTGGGCGGCTGGCAGACGGAGGGCGGCGGTGAAGATGAGAGCTAGGAGTACGGCTCCGGTGTTTGTGAGAAACATGGCTTGAAATGAGTACCTGTCGGCGAGAAAAAAACCAGTCGACGGAGCGAAGCCCATGGCGATGCCGACGGATAGGGTAAACATACCAATTCCTTCGCCGAGACGATCTTGTGGGATAATGCCGGCGGCGATTGTGCTGCAGGCCGTGGCGGAAACGGCCCAAAAAATTCCGTGGAGTGCGCGGATGGCAATGAGGCCGGGGACTTTGTCGACGAAGCAGTAGAGGTAGAGAGAAATGGCCAGGCCACACTGGGAAAATAGCAGGACTCTTCCGCGATCGTAGCGGTCTAAGAGCATGCCACCGAGAGGTCTGCAAATAATCATCGCCAAGACGAGGCTGCTGGCGCAAAAGCCGACGGCGCGGTTGTTTCCCCCAAGATGTTTCACGAATATGCCTAATTGCGAATTAAGCACATTAAAACTAAAACAGTCCAACAACTGAACTATGAACAGGAGGACAAAATTGCGTGTCCAATATGTAATTTTTGCATTCATATGAAGTGCCGCTCAGGTGAGGCATGCGCACTCTTCCAAAAGCGAATTAATCGAAATAGTACGGCTATTCCCCGTCCGCATATCTTTTAGGACACACAGATTTTCGCCGCTGCAACCGGTTTCATCTTGGAAGCCAAATAGTACGGCAAAACGCGCACCCGCCCGATCTGCAAATTTTAATTGTTTTGTCAAGGATAAATGTTCGACTAGCGAATAAAGAACACTTCTTCCTTTCTGTCTGATAAGATTCGCACAACGCAATGCAATGAACTTATTTACATCATCAAATGCGAGCCAGAAATCGCAGTTGCACACACCGCGCGGCAATAAATTTTTTTCGCGGAGTAAATTTCCCAGTGTCACGTCGCCAATGGCAAACCCGCAGGCCGGCATGTCCGTCCCGGCAAGTTTTTTCACCAAATTATCGTAGCGACCACCACCGGCCAGTGCCCGCGATTCGCCGCCGCACTCGAAGGCTTCGAAGACAAAGCCCGTGTAATACGCCAGTCCGCGTACAACGCTCAAATCGATGGAAATAAATTGTGCTAACTCCATTGCTGTCAGGATATTAAACAGTTCTTCCCATTCGCGTAATCGGTCCATCGCTGCCCCATGTCCGTTGCTGCGAAAAAAAGCCCCCAGAGCTCCCAATGTCGTGCACTGGCTCAATTCTTTCACCGAACGCAATAATTCTTCTGCAACTGGCGTGGAAACGATGGAACACAATTTCTCCCGGCTCACTGATTCCGGTTCGCGACCCATTTTATCGATTGTGTTTAAAATTCCTGCCGCACCATCATCCGACACCCCACGGGAAGCCAAAAAATGCCGCCACAGCTGTCTATCGCTGAGTCGCAGACGGAAATCTTTTTCATTCAGCCCGAATGCTTTGAGAGAAGCAATGAGTGCCGCAATTACCTCGCCGTCCGCTCCAATGGCACTTTCACCAAGCAGGTCCAAATTCATCTGGTAGAAGGCGCGTAACCGACCCTTTTGCGGCCGCTCGTAGCGGAACTGTTCCCCAACACTAAACCATCTGATGGGACGTCGCAGAGCCGCCGCCCGCGCACCCACCATGCGGGCTAAAGTTGGCGTCATCTCGGGGCGCATCGCCACTGAGCGACCGCCGCGATCTTCGAAGTGGAAGAGCTGTTCAGCGATTTCCGGTCCAGATTTTTCGGCGAATAATTCCAGCGGCTCCAAAATTGGACCGTCAAACTCCTCGAAGCCGAAAGTTGACGCTACGGAGCGAAATGTCTCAAAAATGTACTGCCGAAGTGCGCAATCTTCGGGATAAAACTCGCGAAAGCCAAGCAACGCCCCACCCATGGGGGCCATTCAATGCTCATTCTCATCACTGTCAAGCTCGAGTATGTCATTTGTTCGGGAAAATAATATCTGTTTGTTTCGCTGCTATTTACTTGGTTGCAATGCGGTTTTGAGTTCGACGAGAGCAGCAGCTGTCTTCCGAATTTCGTCTTCGGTGTAGCCCAATTCGCGCAATACTGGCATGAAATCTTCCACAGGTCTATTGGGATAGTCACAGTGTATTAGCGTTACGGCAGCAGAATTGCCGCTAAACATTTCTGCATTCTCAACGAGGCTGGTCGCTGTACCATCTCGGATCATTTCAAGTCCTACTTCAGTAAGTTGTATTGACAAGCCAATATCCGCAAGTTGCCCAAGTTTGAATATCTTGAAAAAAATCAAAAAGATGGCTAGAACGCATAGGGCATCATGGTTTGGATTTTCAGGATTAAAGGATATTGTTATTAGCTCTTCTATGTACGGATGCGAAAAAGATTGTTGGCTTTTTATATGCTCCAGACTTGCTTGTATTTTACCTGGATCTATGCCAAAAATGAGGGCCAAATCATGTGAAATGTGCGGAATTGGTTGTTGTAATATGTCTTTGACAGCAACAGGATTGCAAATAGCAATCTCAGCAAGAGATAGATAACTGATCTTTTTTTCGCCGCTCAAAAGAAGCGGAAGAGCTTTGCCGAAAATTTGAAATACGTCATAGGCACTGCCAGAAAAATCTCTCCCGAAACATAAGACCTGGAGAAGTTTCATATACTGGAGAGTTGGCCTTTTGGGAATCCAGTCGGTTAGGTGTTTCGCTAAGATTATTGTTTTTTTAAACTTCTCTCCAAACGGGCAATGCAACATTCCATCTAATTTCACTTGGATGTCCGCACGTCTTCCTGTGCCCAATGGCGTGCCATTCATAACACATTGGTACAATTCTTGGAAAATCGGCTGAAAAGCAGCAATGAAACCCTTCTCTTCAGTACTTTTCCAAAATGATGAGTCCGCCATAATTTGTGCGTATAGCGAAAAATCTTTAGGCTCAGGTTTTCGGTCCCATGTTACGCGTATAGGCTGCCATCTTCCCCCCAGCAAAATAATTTCTGGTTGCCTTACCTGCGGTGCTGGAGCTTCTGCATTCGGTGCTGCATCTGCTGCTTCTGCCTGCGGTGCTGCTCCTGCTTCTTCCTCCGGTGCTGTTTCTGGCTCCGATTCTGTTTCTACCTCCGGTGCTGCATTTGATACTAGAGCTGCTGATCCAGCACCTCCCTGTCCCGTCAAAGGAGCTGTTCTCACCGCATGCACCAGGACGCCAATTACGATCTCCATTACCTCATCCCTCCCGGCATCCGTGTGGCGAAATATTGCCATAAAAAAAGCCACCACACAGTTATGCGTAAAACGAAAAGCGCAATATCTTACGCGATATCGTTCTGAAATTCCGAATTTCCCGTACTCCATCTCAACTTGCGTCTGCATCTTACTAGCCCAAGCCAAATT